>NZ_JAWXXJ010000014.1:0-98494 GCF_034335085.1 Acutalibacter caecimuris
CGACCACACTTGATCGCTTATGTCATGTCTGTGATAGGAAGCATCCATCTTTTCCTCTCCTGTCTTTTTTGATGCTTCTATTCTATCACAATTCCTCTACCTTGTGTAGACACTATCTAGAGGAATATCAAGGAATAAGGCCGTGTAGGCCCATAGGCTGTGCCTGCTCAGCTATTTGCAGAGAACTCTTCCCGCATATAGGCCAACAGCTTTTTTTCTCTACGGCTTACCTGTACTTGTGTCATACCTAGCAGTTCAGCGGTTTTGCTCTGTGTCATAGCCTGAAAATATCTGTACTCAATAAGCTTACGATCTGGTTCTTCCAGTTTTCGCAGGATAGTGTGTAGGGTTAAATGCTCCGTCATACGCTCTTCTGGTGCGTCTATTGGGATTTCCAGTTGCCCACCTTCCTCACTATCTGTTAGCGATACAGGCTGCCGTAAGGCCCCCAGGGCCAATGCAGCCCGTTCAGGTGTAATTCCCAGGGTTTCGGCAATGTCTTCTATAGTTGGGGATCGCCCATGAGTTTCTCGTAGTTGTTCGGAAACTTGCCGGACTTTCTGCCCTAGTTCCCGCAGCCCACGGGATACCCGGAAGGCGCCGCCATCCCGGAATAACCGGCGTATTTCACCCAAGATTACCGGTACTGCATAGGTGGAAAACTTTACCCCCCGGGTGGGGTCAAAGTGTTCCGCAGCTTTTACCAGCCCTACGCACCCGGCCTGAAATAAATCATCATACTCCACACCCTTGCCCATCAGCCGCCTTGCACACAGGTGTACAAGCCCGATGTTCTCTGTGACCATCGGTTGTCCGGCAGGGGTGGGGAGTTGATCAAGGCTTTGTGGCAAAGTTCTTGGTTAGCGTTACGCTGGTGCCCCGGCCCACCGTAGACGTCACCTTTACCCGGTCACAAAAACTTTGCATCACTGCAAACCCAAGCCCAGCACGTTCCTGGCCACCTGTGGTGAACAGGGGCTCCATGGCCTGCTTAATATCCGGGATGCCACAGCCTTTATCCCGCACTTGAATGACAGCCTTTCCACCCTCATAAATCTTTACGTTTATGTAAACTGTACCGATTTGTTCCCGGTATCCGTGCACAATAGCATTTGTCACAGCTTCTGATACCGCTGTGCGTATATCGGACAAATCCGCTACTGTAGGATCCAGTTGAGCTAAAAAGGCGGCTACCGCTGCCCGGCCAAACCCCTCATTTACCGAGTTGGAAGAAAAGCTGATTTGAGCCTGGTTAAGAGGTTTCATCATCCAGCCCTCCTTTCGATGACTGCTACAGTAGATATGCCTGCCAGTTCTACCATTTTATTCAGGGTGGGAGAGAGCCCGCATAACACGACCCGTCCTTTCCAAAAGTTGCATAGCCGTACCCGGCCCAAAATTAGCCCTACCCCAGAACTATCCATGAAAGGGACTTCACCAAAGTCCAGCCGAAGACAGTAAGGTTTTAGTTTATGGGCGGTATCATCAATCGCTTCCCGCATTTCCCGGGCGCTATGGTGGTCAATCTCTCCTGTGAGTTTGGCTGTAAGTACACCCTCCTTGTAGCTAAGCTGTACGCTCATGCTTTCAACTTCCTTTCTCAAAATATCTAAATATCTGTGCGCGCCTATGGTTGAGGCCATAGGGTAGTGATACCCGTGGCAAGAGTCATCAAAAAGCGCGTGATGGACTTTCAGGTATATTCTACAGGCTTTTGTCCGCAGTTTTTGCAGAAGACTGTCAGGCTAATGGTATTTTCCGGCAAAAAGCTACCCACTCTATTGACTTTGGATTGAATGTGTTGTATAATTTTATTAACAAAATAAATTTAATCTTTGGGAGGTATGCTGCAATGAAAAAATGTACGGCAAGATGGCTTTCTTTGGTATTTGCCCTCTGCTTGCTGATGACTGGTTTTGTGCCGGTGTGCGCTGGGGCTGTCTATGACGACCACGTCTTTGAGGATCTGGGCACTAAAAACTGCTATGAAAGCTACATCAATCAGGGGGCTAAGCTTGGCTTTGTCAGCGGTACCTCTGAAACTACTTTTTCCCCCAAGCAGCAGGTAACAAGGGGCGAGGCTGTAACAATGCTAGGTCGTATGCACGAAAAATACACAAGTAATCCGGTGGAGGACAGCGCAGAAACATCGTTTCAGGACGTGCATGGAAAGGCCTACTACACGAAGTATGTGGCTTGGGCAGAGAAAAACAGCTTGGTAACTGGTTATGGCGACGGAACCTTCCGGCCAGGCCGGGCGATTACTAACTGTGAGTTGGCTGTGATCCTGCAGAATTACTTAGGATTGGTGGAGTCCCATGGTCTTTATCCTGTCGGGGACAATCCGTTCCATGGGGAGTTTACACCGCCTACCTGGGCAGCGGATGCGATGCAGGAGATGTGCGACTATGGGGTTTATTCCTACAATGGTACACCAGAGGATGAATTCTTGAATCCTTGGCTTAAAAGTACCCGTGAAATGACGGTTACAGCTATCGTTCGACTGTATGAGCGTATTCTTTTCCGCCCGGAAACAATAGAACCCTGCCTGGCCTATCGTTATGAGGCACCGGCAATTACAGCGGATGTTTCTGATTTCTACCCGTTGGGTGAAAACAGGTTCCAGGTAGTGTCTAGCCTTGAAGAGTTTTTTAGCCTGCGGGAACAGGTTAAGGAGGAAAGCCAGCAGTTTACCCTCCTTACATCCGGGTATTGCAATTTGGAACTAAGTGAGGTTTTCTTTACCGAATACGATCTGTTAGCCGTGGATGTGCAGGCTAAGTTCCACCCAGATTTAGTTGCGCGCTGGATGGATTTAGAGATAACAGAAGGTACCGCCGACGTAAACTTCGCTTGTGATGGGCTTGTAGGTAAGTCCCTGGATGTGCCAGGATATATCTTCTTCCTGGTAGTCCCAAAAGGTGCGGATATTACCACAGTTAATCAGCATTGGTACCACCTGACGGAGAAATCATGGACAACTTCAGCAGAAGAAAACTTAGAGGAATGGGGTAAGGAGTTGCCGCCTCTGCTAACGGCAGAATAACGGCATCTGATGATTTGAAACCTTTTGATCTGAACTTGAAAGGGGAAATGCGTTCTGGCGTTTGATTATAAAAAAGAGTATAAGGCTTTTTATCAGCCTACCACAAAACCCAACCTTATTGAGGTGCCGTCGATGAATTTCGTAGCTGTACGGGGTAGCGGCAATCCTAATCAAGAGGATGGGGAATATAAGACAGCGATAAGCATTCTATATGGGGTTGCGTTCACAATAAAAATGAGCAAAAAAGGCGACCACCGAATAGAGGGGTATTTTGACTATGTGGTGCCGCCGCTGGAGGGTCTTTGGTGGCAAAACGATGGGAAGAGCATTGATTTTTCTCATAAAGATAGCTTTCAGTGGATATCCATGATCCGCCTACCCGATTTTGTGACCCCTGAGGAGTTTGCTTGGGCCGTAGGGGAGGCTACAGCCAAAAAAGGTACAGATTATTCTAAAGCGGAATTTTTAACTTACCAGGAAGGGCTTTGCGTACAGTGTATGCATATAGGGCCTTACGATGCCGAAACAGCCACCTTAGAGAAAATCTTGGCCTTTGCTAGAGATAATGATTGTTTGCCCGACCACTCGGAAACTCGGCGGCATCACGAAATTTACTTAGGAGATCCGCGAAAATGTGCGCCTCAGCGGTTACGCACTGTGATTCGGATACCTGTACGCCGTACTTAAATAAAATCGCCCGAAGAACAAAGCGCGTGGCTTGTCTTCGGGCGATTTTTATGCGTCTGCTAGGATTTGACGATTGCATCTTTGCCTATAAAATATAGGGCAGCCTAGTTAACGTTATTTGTCGATGCTAATTTTGATATATCTCTGTTTCGGCAGTATATCCGCCCAAAATCTCCGGCTTTTGCATCACACTATCTGCCTCGGTGATTTCTCGAATTACCCGGCAGGGATTGCCCGCGGCAAAGCTGTTTGAAGGAATATTCCTGGTCACCACGCTGCCAGCGCCAATTACGCAATTATCACCAATGGTAACACCAGGACAAATCACTACATTGGCACCCAGCCAGCAGTTATGCCCTATATTAACAGGTTTTGCGTAACATACATGACGCAGTGTACCGTCCGGACTATAGAGTGCTTTGCGTTCTTCTGGCAGCATGGGGTGAACCGGTGTTACAATCGTTACATTCGGACCAAAATCACAATTATCTCCAATAACTACCTCGGCATCATCTTGAATAGTTAGATTAAAGTTACCAAAAAAGTTTTTACCGATTTTTGTGTGTTTACCATAGTGGAAGGCAATGGGACCTTGAATACGGCAACCTTCACCCATTTCGCCCAGAATTTCTGCAAGGATAGCATAGCGCTTTTCTTCCTCATCTTCATGAGTTTGGTTGTAGTCCACATCCAAATTGTGAGTTCTCAACTTAATAGCTTTTAATTCAGGATCTGCTGGGCAAAACAGGACTCCTGCGGCAATACGCTCTTCTTCTTTTGTCATAACAACTTCTCCTTAAAAATGATGGATTGTTTGCTTATATTTTACTCTCTTCTTTTCGAAAAAGCAAGCTATATTTGGTACATACTACTTTGGCAGACAATATATTAGGCAATTTCTTCAACTACTTTGATAATTCAAAATTCTTGCAAGAAACCGCAAAAAATGGTATAATTAGTAGCAATGAAGATGAAGGCAAATTAAGAATTTGATTATCGGGAGTATGATCATGGAACAGATACGTTATGGATCACGTCTTTCCGGTGGGCAGGTTACGGTGCCACCAAGCAAATCTGCAGCTATTCGGGCACTACTCTGTGCATTGCTTACGAATGGAAAGTGTATACTGCGTGGGATGGAAGAAAGCGAGGACATACAAGCTACAGTATGTGCAGTTCAAGCTTTGGGCGCGCTGATAGACTGGGATAAGAAACAACGTACAGTAACCGTAAACACACAGACAGAATTCGTGCATGGTGGAACGATCCATTGTGGTGAGTCTGGATCGCTATTGCGATTTATTATTCCTATTGCTGCAGCGATAGGTGGTAACTGGCGTTTTACCGGCCAGGGACGTTTGCCACAGCGGCCCCTAGGTGTTTATGCCGAATTATTACCCACCCACGGAGTAGCTTTCCGCAGTGGCGGTGGCCTGCCATTGGAGATAGAAGGTAAACTCACACCAGGTTTTTTTGCCTTGCCTGGGAATATCAGTTCCCAATTTATCACAGGCCTGCTTTTTGCCCTGCCCTTGCTGAAGGCAGATAGTGAAATCCGCCTGACATCGCCACTGGAATCGCAAGGTTATGTGGATATGACACTGGATATCCTCCATAATTTTGGTGTAAGGCTATATGCTACACCCACTGGTTGGATAGTACCGGGTAATCAAAGTTATACGGCCAAGGAATATAAAGTAGAGGGTGATTGGTCGCAGGCGGCATTTTTTCTAAATCTGGCAGCATTGTCCCCTGATGGGGCACAGATACGTATTGCTGGGCTGACAAAAGATTCTTTGCAAGGTGATCGGGCTTGCGTCCAAGTATTCGGTAGGTTTGGGCTGGATACCTGGTGGGAAGATGATATACTGGTAACACAGAATAGGCGAGCCAGTGAACCTTTTGGCGGGTTGACTGGGTTAGTGATGGATGTATCTCAAATTACTGATATGGTACCCGCGGCATCTGTATGTGCTGCTTTGAGTCAAGGCGAAACCCGGTTTCTTAATGCTGGGCGGTTGCGCCTAAAAGAAAGCGATCGTTTGGCTGCCATGGCTGGGGCTATTACAGCATTAGGTGGGAAAGCTATGGATGAAGGAGATGCATTGGTAGTTAAGGGGGTAAAATGCTTAGACGGAGGACTGGCGCAAGGATGTAATGACCACCGGGTGTTGATGGCGTTGGCTGGAGCAGGACTTCGCAGTGTGAAACCAGTATGTGTGACTGACCCCTGGAGTATAAAGAAAACATATCCAAATTTTTATGAAGAACTAAAAAAACTGGGAGGCGAGGCGGATGTCATCAAGTTGGGGTGAGAGAATTAGGGTGTCGATTTTTGGGGGCAGCCACACGGAGGCGATCGGCGTCAATATAGACGGCCTCCCTGCGGGAGAGGCTATAAATTGGCAACAAGTGTTAGTCCAAATGGCCCGCCGCGCCCCAGGGCAGGACAAAACTGCCACGACCCGGAAGGAAAGTGACACTCCAAAAGTACTGTGTGGGCTGTTAGATGGCGTAACAACAGGCGCTCCTCTTTGTGCAATAATTGAGAACGCCAACCAGCGTCCAAAAGATTATAGCCAACTCAAAGTTTTGCCCCGGCCTGGTCATGCAGACTATACTGCCGCAGTAAAGTATGCAGGCTACCAAGATGTGCGAGGGGGAGGGCACTTTTCTGGTAGGCTGACGGCTCCGCTGGTATTTGCAGGAGCGGTGGCCAGGCAATTGCTGAATCGACGGGGAATTACGGTAGGTTCGCATATTCGAAAAATTGCGGGATGTGCAAGAGTTGATTCTGCTCTGGATCCAGTAAATGTTTCCCCCATGCTATTAGAGCGGCTAAATCAGGAGTATTTTCCCGTGATTGACCCCGCTGTAAAGGAAGAGATGCGTACGGCTATTGAACAGGCACGTATGGCACAGGACAGCGCTGGCGGTATAGTAGAATGCGCGGTTGCAGGACTTCCAGTAGGGGCGGGGAACCCAATGTTTGCCGGAGTAGAAAACCTAATCGCATCTTTGGTATTCGGAATCCCAGCGGTGAAGGGGATAGAGTTTGGTGCGGGTTTTGCAGTGGGAGATATGAATGGCAGCCAGAATAATGATGCGTTCTATGTGGAAAATGGGGGAGTTAAGACCCGGACAAACCATGCTGGCGGTGTTCTTGGGGGGATCACCAGTGGTATGCCGCTTATCTTTTCGGCAGCTTTTAAGCCAACCCCTTCTATTAGCAGGGAACAGGATACAGTGAATTTGGACACGATGGAAGATGCTAAATTGAAAATTACCGGCCGTCACGACCCCTGTATTGTGCCTAGAGCCGCTGTAGCTTTGGAGGCAGCAGCTTGTATTGCCGTACTGGAATTGCTGGCTCAGAGCAGTATGTTGTAAAGGAGTAATGGAGAAATGGATGAGTTGGAATATCAGGAAAAGTTGGGAAAAGAAAGGCAGCAAATCGATCAAATCGATAAAAAGCTTTTACCACTATTTATGGAGCGGATGAAGTGTGTAGAACGTGTGGCAAGGCTTAAGCAAGCGGCAGACGCACCGGTGTTTAACGCACAGCGGGAGAAGGAAATTTTAGAGAGGGTGTATAGAGAGGCCGGTGCTTTGGGGAGTAGTGCGGTTGCCTTTTTTCAAGCAATTATGTCGATAAGTAAGGCACGGGAACATGGGTTTATGCCTGGTGAAACCCCATTAACTGTATTGGAGCGGGATGCGCGCCGCCAACTGCCAAATACCGGCCGAGTGGTCTGCCAAGGGGCCCAGGGTGCTTATTCCCAACAAGCGGCTCGTAGCCTTTTAGGAGATCGGGAAATTGAATTTGTACCGAATTTCGAGCAGGTGTTCCACGAAGTAGATCAGGGGGCTTTGGGTGTGTTGCCTGTGGAGAACTCAGATGCTGGCTCTGTAACAGCGGTATATGACCTGATCCTTCGCTATCGCTTTTTCATTGTTGGGGCAATCGGCATTAAAGTGGAGCACTGCCTTGCTACTGCTGGTAATGGGCCAATTACAAAGGTGCTTTCCCACCCGCAGGCCCTATTACAATGTTCACAGTATATTACCACTCACGGTCTGAAAACAGAGGAATTCTCCAACACTGCCGCCGCCGCCGAGTATATAGCTAAAGAGCAACCTGCTGGAGTCAGCACAATCTGCTCGGTGGAGGCCGCAGAGCGTTGTGGTTTACATATTGCTCAACGCAACATACAGAATGTGGAAAACAATACAACCCGCTTTGTAGCCATATTTAAAGAGGCAGTTTTGCCAGAAAAGGCCAACAAAATCAGCCTATGCTTTTCTCTTCCACATACCACTGGATCGTTACATCAGATTCTGCAACGGTTTGCTATATGCGGCTTAAACCTAACTAAGATCGAATCCCGACCCATTCCAGGCAGTAAATTTGAGTATGATTTTTATCTTGACTTTACTGGCAACATCCATGATTCAGAAACCCTAGGTTTGATTTGCGCGTTACATACTGAGTTACCACGGTTTTCATTTTTAGGAAACTACAGCGAATCTGGTGAAACAGAGTAAAGAAAGATATGGAGAAGATAAAATGAGATTTGAATTAAGAAAAGTAGACACGCCGGAAGATATTAAAACGTTATGTATGGTGGCAAAGCAAGCCTGGCACCATACATATGATAAATTACTGGCCCCAGGCCAAGTAGATTATATGGTAGAGATGTTCCAATCTCCTAAAGCCATAAAAGAGCAAATGGAAAACGAGAACTACGTGTATTATCTGATTTATTTAGAGGGTACGCCTGGCGGGCTGGTCGGTTTTTCTCCACGGTATCAGGGGCGTGACGAAGTGTTTTTAAGCAAGCTGTACTTACTGCCTGTATTGCAGGGTTCTGGTGCGGCCCGCAAGGCAATAGAACTAGTGGTAGCCGAAACCCATCGGCAAGGCCTTTCCATTATCCGGCTAACTGTAAATAAGTACAATACCCATGCTGCTGATGTCTACAGGCACTATGGTTTTGAAACAGTGGAGAGTACGGTTACAGATATCGGGAATGGTTACGTGATGGATGACTATATTATGGTAAAGAAATTATAAATAGCATCCCCCAGTTTACCACTGGGGGATGCTATTTATAATATTGGCATGATTCTGTCTTTGTCCGTAATTTCACGAATTAATCGACAAGGTACACCTGCGGCTAGGCTGTAAGCTGGGATATCATGGGTTACGACACTGCCGGCACCAATGACACAACCATCGCCAATCGTCACGCCGCCACATACTGTCACATTAGCGGCAAGCCAGCAGTCATTTCCAATATGGATAGGCTTAGAGTATTCGGGCTGTAGTACGGAACCTTCTGAAGAGATTTGGGTGCGTTCCTGCGGATGAAGGGGATGCATAGGGGCAGCCAGCGTACAATTAGGTCCAAATAAGACATTATCCCCAATAATAATCCAACCACAGTCCAGCGCTGTAAAATTATAATTGGCCGAGGTGTTTTTACCTATACGAAGAAAGCATCCGTAGTCCAGACGGATAGGCGGTTGAAACCAACTGCCTTCCCCAAAATAAGGGAAAAGTTCTTCCAAAAGCCGGGTCATTTCTTCAAAATTGCCTGGATGGGTATTATTAAATCGGAAACACAAATCCCGAGCTTTTCGGCGCATGGCAGTCAACTCTGGGTCACCAGGGTCATACTGCAAGCCGGAAAGCATTTTTTCTTGTTCTGTCAAGGTAGCACCTCCTAATTATTCGCCAAGCCCTTCAAGGATTGCCACACCACAGCTTGTACCTATACGGGATGCTCCCGCCTTAATCATAGCTAGCGCCTGCTGTGTAGTTCGAATACCGCCAGAAGCCTTAACCAGTACTTCATTGCCAACACAATGTTTCATCAGTTGTACATCCTCCAGGGTAGCGCCAGAAACTTTACCTGGAATAGAAATGCCAAAGCCAGTAGAAGTTTTAACAAAGGCAGGGCGTATACGGCACGCGATCTCGCAGAGATGCTTTTTCTCGTCATCTGTAAGATAGCAGGTTTCAAAAATCACCTTGCTGGTAACCTGATGCGTATTACAAGTGGCCACAATACGGCGCATTTCCTCTTCAATAAAATCCCAGTGCCCGCTTTTTAACTTAACTAAATTGACTACATAATCAATCTCCCGTGCTCCATTATCAATCGCATCTTTCGTTTCAAAAACTTTGGTCGCTACACTACACTGCCCCAAAGGGAAACCTATAGTAGCGTCGCAGAGGACATCAGTATCACCTAACATTTCTTTGCAAAAGGCAACCACAGCACTATTTATGGCAACGGATTTAAACTGATACTTTACAGCAGTTTCACAGTGTTGGCGTAAATCTTCGAGGGTAACAGCAGGCTTTAGTAAAGTATGATCCAACATTTGGGCGAATTGTTTTTTATTCATAAGCCTTTTCCTTTCATATACATTCTGCCAAGTTATTCCTAGTATACCAGAGGTGATCCTGTCTGTCAAATCAATAAAGCAGGTAAATACTGTCCTTCCTGTGCAAAAATGGACACAGAGTCTGAGCTTGCAAAAAACAGAAAAAAGAGGTATACTGTAACAAAGGTGCTAAAAAAGTCAATTTGGAGGGTGAGAAATATAGACAAGCGAGAAATGCTAAAGAATTCCTTTGGGCATGATGGATTTAGACAAGGACAGGAGCCGTTAGTGGACGCTCTATTGTCTGGCCGGGATGTGTTAGGTGTGATGCCTACAGGGGCCGGCAAGTCTATCTGCTATCAACTACCGGCATTATTACTACCTGGGCTGACATTAGTCATCTCTCCTTTGATTTCGCTTATGAAAGACCAGGTGGCAGCACTGATTCAAGCAGGGATACCAGCCGCCTATATTAATTCGTCTTTGACTGTATGGGAATGCGGAGAGGTTTTGCGCCAAGCTAAACAGAAAGCCTACAAGTTGTTATATGTAACACCAGAACGGCTAATGACCCGAGAATTCTCCTGTTTAGCAAAACACATAAATATTTCCATCATAGCAGTGGACGAAGCCCATTGTGTGTCCCAGTGGGGACAAGACTTTAGGCCCAGTTATTTAAAGATTGGTGAGTTTATTCGCTTGTTACCAAATCGCCCCGTGGTAGGGGCATTTACTGCTACAGCTACTGCACAGGTTAAAGAAGATATAGAAAGGCTCTTGCTGCTTGAAGATCCGTTGCAGGTGACAACCGGATTTGACCGTCCAAATCTTTTCTTCGAAGTTGCCCGTCCTAAGAGTAAAGATGCTTGGCTGCTAGATTTTTTAGCTAGTCGTTTAGAGCAAAGCGGAATCATTTACTGTGCTACACGGAAAGCGGTGGAATTTGTATGTTATACTTTATGTGGGCAAGGTATATCTGCAACCCGGTATCATGCGGGGTTAGAAGATCAAGAGCGGCAGAAAAATCAAGAGGATTTTGTATATGATCGAGTTAAAGTAATGGTTGCCACGAACGCTTTTGGTATGGGTATTGACAAATCCAATGTTAGCTTTGTGGTGCACTATAATATGCCTAAGAATATGGAAAACTACTACCAAGAGGCTGGACGTGCAGGCCGCGACGGAGGGCGTGCGCATTGTGCGTTGCTTTTCTCTCTAGGTGATGTCCAAACCGCACGGTTCCTAATTAATAATGCAACGGATAATGATGTTCTTTCCGATGACCAGAGAGAATTAGTACGGCGGGAAGACCTGCATCGACTAGAATGTATGATAGCATACTGTAAGACACAAAGCTGCCTTAGGACACATATGTTAGCATATTTTGGTGAGATACCGCCTGCCAAATGCGGAAACTGTAGTAACTGTACCAGTGAACAGGAGCAGCGAGATATCACCATTGAGGCACAAAAAATTCTTTCAGGTGTAGCGCGGGTAGAAAGAAAGTATCATAAAGGATTAGGCATGACTATGATTATAGGAATGCTACGGGGGAGTACAAACGCCCGTGTATTAGAGCTGGGTCTAAATAAGCTTTCTACCTATGGGATAATGAAAGAGCAGAAACAAGCAAAAGTGCGGGAATACATTGAGTTCCTTGTAGAAGAAGGCTATCTAGCTTTACTTGGAGAATACCCCGTACTCCGGTTACAGGCGAAGTCAAAAGGAGTATTACTTGGTCAAGAGCAGGTGATTTTTTCATACCGTAAGCCAGCGAAAGCGGAGAAACTTGTCCAGGTAAAAGGTTCTGATGGGGTACTGGGGGAATCAGAACAGGATTTGTTCAATACTCTACGAATGTTACGTACCAGACTGGCTAGTGCAGAGGATGTGCCTGCCTACATTGTGTTTTCTAATGCTACTTTAGCAGACATGGCAGAAAAACAGCCGGATAGTATGGAAACGTTCCAACTGGTTTCTGGTGTGGGGAGAGTGAAAGCAGAGAAATTTGGACAGGCATTTTTAGAAGAAATTGCAAGCTGGAGGCAAAAAAGGCAAGATATACTTTAATTTTTGTAAAGACTAATCTGCTCAGATCCTGTCTATAATATTTGGCCAACCGATGAATTGTTACAACCAGCGTTAAAAGCGGGCTATGGCAATTTTACACAAACAATAAAGCATTGGGAGGGACATAAATGCTATCTGAACATATCAAAGAAACCTATATATCCATCCTCCGGGAAGAACTGATCCCTGCTACTGGGTGCACAGAGCCTATTGCATTGGCCTACGCCGCAGCCCGTCTTCGTGAGATATTAGGCACCTTACCAGAACGGATTGTGGTACAGGTTTCAGGCAATATTATAAAGAATGTTAAAAGTGTGGTGGTACCCAACACTGGAGGGATGAAAGGTATACAAGCTGCTATTGCAGCCGGTGCGACAGTTGGGAATGCAGGAAAAATCCTGCAGGTTATTGCGTGTGTTCCCCCAGAAAGGTACGCAGATATTGCAGGCTATGCTGCTACGGTACCGATTGAGGTGATATGTGCAGATACTCCAAGGATTCTGGATATCCAGCTTATTGGTTGGGCTGGAGGGCATTGTGCGCTGGTGCATATAGCCGATAACCATAGTAATATTATCCGAGAGGAAATGGATGGTCACACTTTGTTAGATAAAGGAGACACAGAAACTGCTGTGGGGGAGCATATAGACAAAAGCCTATTAAGGGTAGCAGATATATTGGAATTTGCTGATACAGTAGAATTAGATGATATTTCCTGTCTGCTAGAACAGCAAATAGTTTGCAACACGGCTATTGCTTCGGAAGGGCTACAAGGAAATTGGGGGGCAAATATCGGTTCAGTGCTGATGAGTGATTACCCAAACGATATAAAAACTGAGGCTAAAGCCTGGGCTGCTGCTGGCAGTGACGCGCGGATGAGTGGCTGCGAGATGCCAGTCGTTATCCTTTCCGGGTCAGGCAATCAGGGCATTACAGCGTCGGTTCCTGTGGCACGCTATGCCGCCCATTTAGACATCAGTAGAGAAAAACTATACAGGGCCCTGTTGGTTAGCAACCTCGTTACGATTGAGCAAAAAAGTGGTATAGGCCGGCTTTCTGCCTATTGCGGTGCCGTTAGTGCTGGTGTAGGGGCCGGGGCAGGCATTGCTTACCTGCTGGACGGCAGCTTTGAAGCGATTGCGCACACAATAGTCAATGCTGTTGCAATTATCAGCGGCACGATTTGCGACGGGGCAAAACCCTCTTGTGCTGCTAAAATTGCTGCCAGTGTCGATGCAGGGATTTTGGGCTACCATATGTACCGGGCTAGCCAGGAGTTCAAAGGGGGAGATGGTATTGTTACGCATGGGGTAGATGATACCATTGCCAACATTGGAGTGCTGGCTAAAGAAGGGATGCGTCAAACTGACCGTACCATTTTGGAAATCATGACAGAGCGATGCTGCTAAAGAACGCCCAGAGAGTTTCTCTACTCTCTGGGCATTCTTTATGTTAAGTTGACTTATGTAGACTGGAGTAATGCCTCCAGCACTTTTATTTCCCTATCAAGCCAAGGTACATATGTGTGTTTCAATAGGTTACGATTGGTTACCAATGCCACTTCTGGTTTCACCCATACTGGCCGGAAATTCTCTCTGGCCTCATAGTCATCCAGGTGTAGGGGAACTACCTGTCAGCCACTTCACAGAAAAAGTAGAATGAGTCCATCTCCAAGACGTCGGCAGTGTTTCCCTTGCGCCGTTCATGGGTAACTGCCCATAGGGCGGATATACCGAATACCTTATGTCCAGTTTCCTCTAAAACTTCTCGAACCAGCGCAGTTTCTGGAGATTCTCCAGGTTCTAAACCACCTCCGGGAAATTTGTAATCACCTGCATCTGTATGGATCATCAATAACTTGCCCGCTCGCAAGATGACTCCGCGGGCAGCAGTACGCCGATAAATGCTACCGTTTTTGGGTAGACCCTCCTGATGGATTGTAATTTCAATCATATAACGCCTTATTCTCCACCAACTGGGGTTGTACCACATAAGCTTTCATGGATAGCCTTGGCTGCGGTTTTGCCTGCCCCCATAGCTAGAATTACTGTGGCCGCTCCAGTAACGGCATCTCCGCCAGCATAAACATGATCACGGCTAGTAAGGCCCGTTTCTTCATCTACAATAATACCGCCCCACTTTTGGGTATCCAAGCCCTTGGTTGTGACCTTAATCAGTGGATTTGGGGAGGTGCCAATGGCTATAATCACACAATCCACATCCAACACAAACTCCGAGCCCGCCTTTTCTATAGGGCGGCGCCTGCCACTGGCATCCGGTTCACCCAAAGCCATTTCCAAACACTCCATCCCTTTAACGGCACCATTTTCATCCCCTAAGATTCTTGAGGGATTATTTAAAAGTTTGAATGTAATTCCTTCCTCTTTAGCGTGCTCTACTTCTTCTACACGGGCGGGCAATTCCTTTTCTGAGCGGCGGTAAACGATGTATACATCTTCTGCCCCTAAACGCTTGGCGCAACGTGCTGCATCCATTGCAACATTACCACCACCAACCACAGCAACTTTTTTTGCGTGTTGAATAGGTGTGTCACTATCTTGCATATATGCCTTCATAAGGTTAACCCGTGTAAGGAACTCATTAGCCGAGTAGACGCCCTTCAGGTTTTCACCAGGAATATTCATAAACCGGGGCAGCCCTGCACCGCTGCCGATAAAGACAGCCTCAAAGCCCTGTTCCAGCAATTCATCTACAGAGAGTGTGCGCCCAATGACCATGTTGGTTTCTATTCTTACCCCCATAGCCTTTAATCCATCAATCTCTTTTTGCACAATAGCTTTGGGGAGGCGGAATTCCGGAATTCCATAGACCAAGACCCCTCCGGCAGTGTGTAGCGCTTCAAACACAGTGACCTCATAGCCTAGTCGTGCCAAGTCACCCGCACAGGTTAGGCCAGAAGGGCCTGAACCCACAATAGCCACTTTATGGCCATTTGGTCGCGGGCACTTAGGGAGGGATACCGTATGCTCATTATGCCAATCAGCGGCAAAGCGTTCTAAACGGCCAATACCCACGGGTTCACCTTTGATACCCCGTACACATTTTTGTTCACATTGGCTTTCCTGTGGGCAGACTCGTCCACATACAGCGGGAAGAGCACTACTTCTCGCAATAACCTGGTAGGCATCCTCAAAATTCCCTTCAGCCATATGTTTAATAAATTCGGAGATCATAATGTTAACCGGGCAACCAGCTACGCAAGGGTGGTTCTTACACTGTAAGCAACGGTTTGCTTCGTCAATGGCCTGCTCGGCCGTATAGCCAAGAGCAACTTCTTCAAAGTTTCTATTTCGCACAGTAGGAACCTGGGATGGCATCTCGTTCTTTTTCAGTGACATATTAGGCATGGTGTTCCACTCCCTTAAAGAGATTGCAGGTTTCCTCATGGACCCTGCGCTCAAAGTCTCGGTACATAGCCCCACGGGCCAAGGCCTCGTCAAAGTCCACTTCAAAACCGTTAAAATCCGGACCATCGACACAGGCAAACTTAGTAACACGCTTACCATCTTGGAGCAAACTCAGACGACAGCCGCCACACATCCCTGTTCCGTCTATCATAATGGGGTTCATACTGACAATAGTTGGTATAGAAAACTCTTTCGTCAACTGGGTGACAAATTTCATCATGATCAGTGGGCCAATAGCAATTACCCGGTCATACTGCTCGCCACCCTCAATAAGTTGGCGTAAAGCATCGGTTACCAGGCCTTTGTGACCAGCAGAACCATCATCTGTCATGAGGATGAGTTTATTGCTGACAGTCTGGAACTCTTCCTTCAAAATGACAAGGCCCTTATTTCGAAAGCCTACTATTGAATGAACCTCTGTTCCCTGTAAATGTAATTTCTTGGCAACAGGATAGGCGATGGCACAACCTACACCGCCGCCAACTACTGCCACTTTTTTTAAACCAGTAGTATGAGTCGGGACACCCAGGGGGCCGACAAAATCCTGCAAGCAGTCTCCTTGACAGAGATTGTTCAGTTTTTCGGTAGTGGCCCCAACTATTTGAAAGATGATCGTAACGATACCGGCCTCGCGATCAAAGTCCGCTACAGTAAGTGGTATCCGTTCCCCTTGTTCATCAACACGCAAAATAATAAACTGTCCAGGCTGGGCCTTTTTTGCCACAGCAGGAGCATATATGTCCATCAGTGTGACAGTAGGGTTAAGTTCTTTTTTCTTCATAATTTTATACACATATATCACTGTCCTTGTCCTTTTTTGTAAAGCAAATAGGCTTGACAGGGTAAATGAAATTAAGTGCGTAGGTAAAATCCCTAGAAAGCCATCGTTACTTATAGTTGTTATGCTGACATTATATCACCTTTCGTGCTAAAACGCAACTAAGGAAAAGGCCGGAAGGAATCCCCTTCCGGCCTAAATATTCGTGCTTATTGCTGAGGTGGTTGGTTCCTATCGCCTGTTTGATCTTGCGGCTGTTGGAACCCGTCAGCGTTACTGGGGTGTTCATACGGCATCTGTTGTGCGCCAGGCATGGGAACATATGCCTGATATGGATATCCCTGCGTGGGATCTATTGGCTGAACAGGTGGAAAGAGGACATGGTTCATTTGTTTGCGGAAACGGCTCAGCAATACTGCCATAAGAATATAGGCAACACCTTGAGAGATTGCAGCAGCTCCGCCGATAGGACTGGCAAACAAAGCACCCATACCAGAAATAAAACTGCATACTGCAATGAAGTAAGTCATACCAATCAGATAATTTGATACGCGGTCGTCGGCCATACCCGTAACGGAAATCGTTTTGGTTCGGTTAATCATACGGATAATGCTAGCTTGATAAGTAATAGCCAATATCATTGCAAACATAAAAAAGGCTATAATGAGTGATAAAATAATGATAATAGTCAGTTTTAATTCGTCAATGTCGGCCGAAGAATAGAAAGAGAATTTATAGAGATCAATGGAGTTGCTGGCAATCAGTGCAATACTAAGGCCGCAAACAGCTAAAACGAGCAGGGATATAAGACATAAGGCGATCATTCGAATATAGCACAGGACTTTACAAATGGTTAGACCTGCCGTAGAAATATTGCCAGATACTCGGCTGCGACAAGTAATAAAGTGCAGCCACATGGCTACGGCAATCAGGATGGCGGGCACAGATGAGAAAACTGCGCTGGCCACAGAAGTAGAGCGCATCATATCCATTACACCACTAATGGTATCCAAATCAAATCCCATAGAGTACGCATAGTAGTACATATTGTACAGGCTGTCGTTCAGCCCTGTAGACGAAAATATGACTAACAGCGTAGAGAGGGAGAGGCAGATAGCCATTGCCAAAAAAAGCGGGGAAGACCCTATGGCTTTGACAACATTCAGTGCGGGATTGTCCGATAATGGTGCTGGCTGCAAAGTGCAAGGGCATATGGTACCGTCTGGAATCTCACGGCCACAGTTGGGACATATCATGGTAAAACCCTCCAAAATAATAGGATAAATAGCAGCGAACCAGCCGCTCTAATCAATACTATATTACATTTAAGGAAAAAATGCAAATCTTTTTCGAGCAAATGGGCTAATTTTTTACATTTTCCTATAGTGCATGGACAATCTTTGGCAAATGTGATATAATAAATTGGTAATTAGTGAACTAGCGGGGAGGCTATATACATATATTTTGGTTTATTCATGCCTTCACGCAAGCAAACAATTTATGTGGGTTTGCCTACAACATAATTTTGTACAATGAAAGGGGAATAAAAATGAAAAGAAAACTTTACCGTCTGCTATGCCTATTTCTAACCATCTTGCTCCTATGTACGGGTGTCCCAGTAACAGCCAGCGCAAAGAGGTTCTCGGATGTACCCAATGGGGTGTGGTTCGCGGATGCAGTAAACGCGATGGTAGACCGGGGGGTAATCAGTGGTGTAACCAATACAGCCTTTGTGCCGTATGCCCGGTTAACTCGTGCCCAATTTGTATCTATGCTCGCGCATTGTGCGCTTAGCGAAGGTGAAATACAGGCATATTTCTATTCCGGTAGGTTTGTTGATGTTCCTACCACGCACTGGGCCAATGGCTGTGTGAACTGGGCCTATGAGGCCGGGGTGGTTTCAGGAAAGTCAAAAAACCGCTTTGCTCCCAACGAATATGTATCCCGCCAAGATATGGCTGTTATGGTAGTCAATTATGCTAAGGCGGTCGGCTTGGAGTTACCGGCAACACAAGGGCCGATTATGTTCTTAGATAGAAATTCTATTGATAGCTATGCGAAAGACAGCGTTACTGTATGCCAGCGTGCGGGGATGCTTTCTGGCTATGAGGACATTACCTTTCGGCCAAAGAATACTGCCCAGAGGTGCGAAGCCGCAATGGTTGTATCGCAGTTTTTGGACAAATCCCGTTCTGCTGGCTATAAGATTATTCGCAAACGGATGTATGGGTTATCCATCTCAGCCGTAGAATTTGACCCCAGCAATTTTATGGCAGGTGTCGCACTAGGCAGCAACCGGGTGCGCGGAGCGGAAAGTATGACCTCTATCGTTAACCGCACAGGAGCGAAAATAGCGGTAAACGCTGGTTTTTTTGACATGAGCAGCTACGATCCCTATAGCACCATTATTTCCGATAGTAAATGGGTTACACTTTTCAATATGTTCTCTCCAGCAAAGTCGGCTATTACAATGGACTCTTCTGGAAATTTCTCCGTTGAGAACTATTATGCAAGACTATATGCCGATTTGACTACGCCGGATGGTACACAGATGACGAGGCATACCTTAGGCGTTAACCGTTATCCAGGCGCTGGGGATGGGACAAAACTTATTTTCAATAGCTATTGGGGGAGTAGCTTGGGGTTTGTGCCAGAGTTTGCAGCGGCTGTTAACACCAGTGGTGAGGTTACGGCTATTTACCACAATCAGGATGTAAGCATCCCGCAAAGTGGTTACCTTCTGGTTGTCCGTTCTCCCAAAGATGATGCTTTTGTTAAGGCAATCACAGTTGGCTCGCTTATTAATCTTCGGATGGATTATGAAGGCTCCACTACTCAGGATATCAAACTGTCCATTGGCGTCGGCCCTAAGATTGTGGAAAACGGCCGCGCATATGGGGATGCCTCTACGTATGCAGCGGAAGGGCTAGCCTCGTCTGCTGGAGGTACCGCGCGCAGGGTATGTATCGGCGTACGCTATGATGGGAAGTTGGTTATTTTGACCGCTGCCGATGCATCTTTAAGGAATCTCTCTGATATTATGGTGGCAATGGGCTGCAAATCTGCTGTTAACCTAGATGGTGGCGGATCCACAAACCTTTATGTTGATGGCCAATGGCTGTATGGCCCCCAAAATCGCCTGCTCAGCAATGTGCTGTATTTTAAATGATGGGAAAGCTGGGTTTTTCCTATGTGGGAGCATTGTACCTGCTCATGCTCTTTGTGCCTAACTTGCTGTGGACCAGGGCAAAACCTGCGGGATATTCCTCGTCAGGGGAAAACCATGTGTTGCAGTTTCTGGAGCAGATTGGGCAAGTGTGTACCACTTGCTGTGCGCTAATCTTTGTAGATTTCAACCTGCGCGCCTGGTCTGTGTGGAACTTGTGGCTGGCGGTCTCATTTTTACTGATGCTTTTATACGAACTTTGGTGGATCCAGTATTTTTGTGGCCCAAAAACACTATTGGCGTTTTATGGCAATATGTTAGGGATACCCGTACCTGGCGCAATGCTACCCGTAGCGGCCTTTCTGTTTCTAGGGGTATACGGCCGCAACTGCTGGATGATCATTTCCTCACTGGTTTTAGGAGTAGGGCATATTGGCATACACTGGCGACACAGGTCTGAAATCCATAGACAGAAAGAGAAAGAATCTCAATAGATATCGGCAAAGAATATCTTGCTGCGCGCTAACATGAAACTGTGCAGCTATTACCTGGCTACAGATGTGGCATAGAAAGGGAAGAGAAGACAGCAATATGTCGAAAGCGCATTGCGGCATTTTTCAATTTAACTCTTGAATATTTGCCGGTTTATGTATATAATGAATGTAGATTGGTATTTTGGGCAGCTTTGCGCCTTATGGGACATAAGCCGCACAAAAAACACTAAGAAACCGAAAGGAGTACCAATATGAACTATTCCCATGAAGTGGAAAACATGTGTACGGTGAAAAAGGGCCCCCATCATGGCCCAGCGCCCATTCCAGAGGAAGGAAAGTGGGTTAAGGCCTATGAAATCAAAGACATTTCTGGCCTCTCTCATGGTATTGGCTGGTGCGCTCCACAGCAGGGAGCATGCAAGCTGACACTGAATGTAAAGGAGGGGATCGTACAAGAGGCTCTTGTAGAAACTTTGGGCTGCTCTGGTATGACCCATTCGGCTGCTATGGCTGCTGAAATCCTGCCTGGTAAGACTCTTTTGGAATGCTTGAACACTGACCTGGTGTGTGACGCTATCAACGTAGCCATGCGTGAGATCTTTAAGCAGCTAGCCTATGGCCGTAGCCAGACCGCTTTCTCTGAAGATGGCCTGCCCATCGGCGCGGGCTTGGAGGATTTGGGCAAGGGCCTGCGTTCCCAGGTAGGCACTATGTTCTCCACTGGTGCTAAAGGTGTCCGCTACATGGAGATGGCTGAGGGCTATGTTATTAAGATGGCCCTAGACGAGAATAACGAGGTTATTGGTTATCAGTTTGTTAAGCTGGGCAAAATGCTGGAGGACATCCGTCATGGCGTTTCTCCTGACGAGGCCTATAAGAACAACATTGGCCAGTACGGCAGGTTTGACGGCGCTGCCAAGTACATAGATCCCAGAGAAGAATAATTTCTGACCATACTATCATTAGGAGGACAACTAAATGGCTAACGACGTCATGTTTGAAGGCAAAGAAAGAAGAATGCCCAAGATTGAAAAATGTCTTGCAGAGTATGGTCTGGGCAGCCTAGAGGAGGCCCGTGAACTCTGCAATTCTAAGGGCTTTGATCCTTACGAAATTGTGAAAGGTGTACAGCCTATCGCATTTGAAAATGCCGGCTGGGCCTACACGTTGGGCTGCGCTGTAGCAATCAAAAAAGGTGTCAAAACCGCTGCTGAGGCCGCTGAGGCCATCGGTATTGGCTTGGAGGCTTTCTGCATCCCCGGCTCTGTGGCCGAGCAACGCAATGTAGGTTTAGGCCATGGTAACCTGGGCGCTATGCTGCTGCGCGACGAAACCAAGTGCTTTGCATTCTTAGCTGGCCACGAATCCTTTGCGGCGGCAGAAGGGGCTATCGGCATCGCGAAAACCGCCAACCGCGCCCGTAAGGAACCCTTGCGTATCATCCTAAACGGTTTGGGTAAAGATGCCGCTTACATCATTTCCCGTATCAATGGTTTTACCTATGTAAAGACAGACTATGATTTCTTTACTGGCGAGTTGAAGGTGGAGGAAACCAAGCCCTTCTCTGACGGCGAACGCGCTGCTGTTAAGTGCTACGGTGCCAATGATGTGCTAGAAGGCGTGGCCATCATGAAACACGAGGGTGTTGATGTATCCATTACCGGTAACTCTACCAATCCTACCCGGTTCCAGCATTTGGTGGCAGGCACCTATAAAAAATGGGCCCTAGAGAATGATAAGAAATACTTCTCTGTGGCCTCTGGCGGTGGTACCGGACGCACCCTGCATCCTGACAACATGGCTGCTGGCCCTGCCTCTTACGGCTTAACCGACTCTATGGGGCGTATGCATGGTGATGCCCAATTTGCGGGATCCTCTTCTGTCCCGGCTCATGTGGAGATGATGGGCTTGATGGGCATGGGCAACAATCCTATGGTGGGAGCCACGGTCGCCTGCGCTGTAGCGGTATTTGAGGGCTTAAATAAGTAAAATAATCAGTGTAAAAATTGCTTTCTTCATAAAAAGTAAACCTGGTATAAAACTATGCCGAGTTTACTTTTTTGTTTTAAAACGGTTAGCGTGTAATTTCAATAAAAAGATTGCTCAAATAAGTGTTTTTGTGTTTTTTTGTATTGAAATCAACGCGGTGAGGGTGTATAATAAGTAAAAAGATCGAATTTTGTCAAAAAGAAAGGAGGATCAACGTTGAAAACGAATTCACACCACAATCAGCGTAGACATTTTCACCGATGGAAAATGATTCTTTTCCTTATGGTCGCAGTCCCACTATTTTCATTGCTAGCTTTTAGCAGTGGAGATGGTGTGGAACAGTATTACATTACTTCATCAGACAATCGAGAAATACTCGCATTTGGGCAGGGGGATGATGGTGTATATCTTATGCTACGGGAGGAAGAAGGCATCTACGCTTACTGTATAAGTCCTGAAAACGGTGGAATAGAAGAACTAGATGTGACGGAGATTCAGCCACAAAGTGGGTTTATCTGTAGCGGTGCGCTGGGTATGCTGGGCGATGTGGATGGGATTCCTACCTTATTGCTTTGGAGGCCAGGAGAAGACTTAGAGGCAGTAAAGAGTAACGGCTTATCATTTTATGCATTCGACATTCCTGATGATGCGTTCCGTACCGTTTTGGCAGATGGGCCATTCTATCTTGCCAATATTGGTGGTGATGTGGAGGTTTATGCTAAAGATGCGTTTGACCCAGAATATGTCGGGTTAAGTGGTGTAACTTTCTTAAGCAGTACCCCCAATGGAAGAGTCTACGCTTATGCAGATGGCACATTGTACCGCTGGGAGGGCAATGCATATAACGAACGCGAAGAATATCCTTGCCCAGTGCCGCCAGAAGGCATTCTTGGTGAAGATGGCTTTTTGGATCAAAACGGTATAATAAAAGTGATAGAAAACGGGGAGGTTACTACAGCCGTTACGGGTATTGAGCAGCTAGCATTGGAACTATGCTTTGTACATGGCAGTGAAATTTACACAGCCACAGCAGCGGATACTGTTTGCCGGTACAATCTGCTGGGGGAGATTACAGGGACATTTTTACCAGATGGATATGTGCGAGGCTTAACTACTGCGTGGGCTTTGATTGAGAAAGATGGTGCATTCTTTTTATCACCTTATATCTTTACTACAGAAGATGATTCTGCTGAAGAAACGCCTGAACCGACCAGTGAACCAACGCCTATTCCAACTGTAGAGCCCAGTGAAGAGCCCACTCCATTACCAAGCGAAGATCCTTCACCAATTCCATCGCCCAGTGTCATGCCAGATGAAACCGATCCCAAGCCAAAACCATTTTACAAGGAAATCGAAGTAGATGAAATAACTTATGTATTATTAGAAGAAGATACAACTGTCAGACAGTTACGGGAACTTAAGAAACCAGAGGCGGTTTTAATAATGGGTTCATCCGGTATCCCACTAGCCGAGGGGAAACTAAAGACAGGTATGAAGATGAATGACGCGATTATTGTTATTATAGGTGATTGTAATGGAGATGGGTATGTTAGTAGAGCTGATATGATCATGATGGAAGATTATGTTTTAGGAAAAGATGGATTTGCCAAGGAAGAGGCTTTTTTAGCGGTTGACTTAGACTATGACGAGGAGATTACTTTGCTTGACTTAGTTGCTATGGCTAAGATGCTTGGTAAACGGGGGAGAGGGTAAATAGGAAAAAACCAGGGGAACAGCAACAGATGATGAATGCTGTACCTCTGGTTTTATTTTGCTTTTTACTGGGTTATGGCTACTGAACTATGTAATTGAATTCCTCAATAACACCTGTGTAAAGCCAACTGGTTTTCGTTTATAAAAATTAGCACTGTAAAGCCTTTGCGTCCACAAACTTTGTCAAGCAAGTACCTTGACGATGGTAAATATACATGAGTTTACATAATTTTCTTCGCATGGTTTTTGTCGTTTATTGAAAAAAGTAAAAACATTCACGGGCCCTATTGCAAAATCATCTGCAATAGGTTATAGTATTATTATAGAAAAAGCGACGATAAATTTAATCTCTAATTTTTAGAGTTTAGAATCTGTTAGGTTGTCTTGAGAATTGATGTAAGTAATTAACTTTACAAGCATTCCTTTTCAATTATTAATTCGATTATTTATCAATATAATACTTTTGCTTTATGTGAGAATACTTAACCTTTTTTTTTCATAAAAGTGCTTTGATAGGGATTTACCATCTATACAGTCATCTCAAAGGAGCCTATATTATGAAAAAAACGGACGCGCTGTTTAACAGCAAGTTTTTATTGCGTTTTTCCAGCCGTAGAGTATTCTTACCCTTGTGTATTTTCCTGATTTGTGGCGTATTTATAGGTTCTGCCGCTGTATCAGCGTTTAATTTATTTCAAGGCCAAGCTACACTGCCGCTACTGTTTTCCGGTATCCCTTTGATAAATGCTGGCTTTTTCTCCGGTTTTTCTACGGTGTTACTAAATACATTAATAAGTCTTATTATCCTATTTTTATTAGGTGTTACAGCTTTCGGGGCCATTGGAGTTCCTGCATTTATTTTTTGCAAAGGAGTTGCCATTGGAATTGGTGTACTATCCTTTTTGGTGGATGGTGATTGGCAACAATTTGTTGGTTGTGTATTAAGTTATACGCCGGTGGCAACCGCATCATCTATGCTTTTTTTGCTTTTTGCTACTCGGGCATTAATTTTTTCAAATAGTTTGGCAAAAGCAGGTTTTTCTTCACAACAGGAAAGTTTAAATTTTCAATTCTACTTTAGAGATTTCTTATCTTTTCTCTGTTTGGCCGTGACACTTTCTTTGGTCGGAAGTTTTTTGGCTGTGCTGGGTGGGGTGCTTTTTTAAACTTGGAACCGCTCTTGTATCCGTTAATGAAGAAGGTATCTGTATGAAAATTGATTTTTTCCTCTTGTTCAGTGAGTATCTGGCTGATCAGAAATCAAACTCTGCTAACACACGTGAATCTTATCTGCGAGATACCATGAACTATTTGACTTATTTGGCGGAATTAGATGTTTCTCCTCTAGAAGCTGATGAACGGGATGTCCAGAGTTTTGTTGATCGATTGCATGATATGAATCGTTCTACCACTACAATTGCCCGTAATTTAGCATCGGTGAGATGTTTTTATAAGTTTCTGATGTACACGGAGATGGTAGATCATAACCCTGCGAAAAGCATTAGGGCCGGTAAGGCAGAAAAAAAGCTCCCGCAGGTATTACTAGGGGAAGAGATTGATCTACTGTTGGACCAACCAGATATTACCGAGCCCAAAGGATGCCGGGATAAGGCTATGTTAGAATTACTATACGCTACAGGAATACGAGCGTCGGAACTGATTAATCTGGATGTAAAGGATATTAATCTTCGATCGGGTGTACTATATTGCAAGGGGAATAAGGGGATACGTACTATCCCTGTTTACCCATCAGCAGTAGTTGCTGTTTCCGATTATATATATCGAATGCGTGATCTGCTTACAGGACTAGGGAGCAGCAACGCATTATTTGTCAACCTAAATGGTGGCAGGCTAACCAGGCAGGGGTTTTGGAAGATTGTCAAAAGTTATGCTATCGAGGCGGGGATTACAAAGGAAATAACACCACATACCATTCGGCATTCCTTTGCATTGCACTTGCTCGAAAATGGCGCATCCGTAAAAGATATCCAGACTATGATGGGGCACGCTGACATTTCTTCTACACAAATCTATGTACAGTTAATGGATGACCATGTGAGACAAGTATATCAAGATTGCCATCCCAAGGCAAAATTGGGTTAAAATATTCTGAAAATGAATTAGATGGGAGTTGGTTTTTTGGCATTTTTAGGTCTTTTCGGGAATTATGATAAGCCTGGCCCAGGGGTTAGTAAGGACGAGCCCCCCAAAGCTGCGCCAGTCCGTTTCTTTGAGGTTCTCTTACGAAAATTTTCGAAATTAGTTCAACTTAATTTGATTTTTGTACTGCCTACCTTAGTTGCCATCGTACTCATGGTGCTAATTTATTTGTTTCCCACCCACTTCGTGATACAAATAGCTGGCGTTACACAAATTGACGGGTGGGCCAGTTTTGTGGTGCCAATTCCGCTCATCTTGTTAACGCCTTTTTCTGCTGGATTGACCATAGTAACGCGAAATTTTTCCAGGGAGGAGCATGCCTTTGTCTGGTCAGATTTCTGGGAGGCTGTAAAGACAAACTGGAAATATTTCCTGCTGAACGGCTTTATTGGCTATACGGTATATATCATTTTGGGGTTCTCTATCATCTATTATTACAATATGGCAATCGCTCAATGGCTTTACTATATCCCACTGTGGATGTGTGTAGTGGTTGCAGTCGTGTTTTTGTTCGCCCAGTACTATTTACCAGTGATGTTTGTAACCTTTGACTTAAAATTTACCCACGCATATAAGAATGCGCTAATTTTTACAGTGGCCGGTTTTGGACGGAATATTTTGCTTACTATCATCCTGGCTGGTCTTATGATCCTGATGTTAAATCTTCCTCTGCTGAATATAACGCTACTGGCATATGCACTTTTATTGCTTTTCTTCCTTTTTTCCTTTATCTCTTATCTGGTTAATTTTACTGTTTATCCAATTATAGACCGCTACCTTATCCAGCCGTATCAACGTATGCAAGAAGAGAAAGATTCTGATTTTGCTACACCCGTTCCCGCTGAAGAAGAATTTGCAGGGCTGTTTACGCAGGTGGAAGAGGAAATTGACGAGGACAAATATGTTTATGTCAACGGTAAATTGGTGAAACAATCTGAACTTAAAAAAGGCGAGCGGAAATTAGAAGAATAAGGACAAGTTCTTTCATGTAACCAAAAATAAAACCGTTGGAGAGATTATAAATTTCTCCGACGGTTTTTTTAATTTATTCCTTGGCATTTTTGGGGGGCTTAGTATGCGTAACAACCTTAGCCAGAGGGTTAGAGTTAATAGCATCCTCCATTTGTTGGTTAGATGTATGGGTATATATCTCCGTGGTTCCCAGATTCTCGTGGCCCAAAATGTCTTGTAATACTCGAATATCTACATCACCGTAGCGATACATTAAAGTAGCGGCTGTATGCCGTAATTTATGGACAGAATACCCTGGCCCACCCAGCCCAATTTTGTTCAGATATTTTTTTACAACGAACTGAACTGTTTTTGGGCTAATCCGCTGCTTACGGCTGCTTAAAAATAAAGCATTCCGGTCAATGACGCCATCCTTTGGCCGCACCATCAGATAACTATCAATAGAATCCAAGCAAGCTTGATTTAGATATACAATTCGTTCTTTATTTCCCTTACCTAGTATGCGTAGAGTGTTGTTATTACGCAAAACATCGCTGATGTTGATGCTTACCAATTCAGAGAGCCGCATACCACAGTTAAGGAAGAGGGTAAGCATACAACGATCACGTTCCTGGTCAGGCCCCTCTGGCGCATTCAGCAATTCGATGCTTTGTTCGAGGGAAAGAAAGTGGGGTAGCGCTTTCTTCGCTTTAGGAGGCGTTAGGTTGTCTGTAGGATTTTCCTCCAATAAATTCTCGTGTAAAGTCAAGTATTTGAAAAAAGACTTAAGAGCCGAAGATTTACGCTGCCTGGTAGAACTCATGTTATTTCGCTCATCCGCCACGTAATTCATAAACTCAAAAATATCATAGGTTTTAATCTCTCGAATAAATGTTAAATCAATATCCTGTACAGAAATTTCTTCCAAGGCAATATTAGATAATGCTGGATTGCGCTTATGATTCATAAACCGAAAAAAGGTACGCAAATCCATACAATAGCTATCTACCGTCTTAGCAGATAACCCTTTGATATTGCGAAGATACATCGCATATTGTTGTACTAATTCCGGCATTTCATCTCTAATTGAAAAGCCCATATCGCATATTTCCTCCCCTCAATTATACAAAATATTCATTTAGTATAATTGTGTGTTTTCTTAAATCCCTCTCCTTCTTGCCGTATCCTAAAATCCAAACGGACAAAGCGTTTACCATTAGGCAGGCCATACTCTTTGCGTAGTATCTGCGTGTAGCCACAACGTGCTAGATTTATACACAGACGCCTTTCGTCTACATCTTGATATAACGCGCCAATAGACTCCAACTGGCTTTGGTACGGCGAATCTGATACAAAATTCTGCTTTGGATCGCCAGACATCTGGATAACACATGAAATATGATGCGCCTGTGACTCGGCTACTTTGGCACAGAAATTTGCGATCCCCACATATTCTATTAATAGGTTCGCAATCACCAAGTCTACCTTTGGCAATCTTACCTCTGGTTCTATTAAATCCATTTGTATCAGTTGAAACCGACAGCCCAGTAATTCCCCAAACCGCTTTTTGCATTCCTGCAAGTATTGGTCATTAACATCTATGCCAATTACTGTTTTCACTCCATCCCCACAGTGTTCCAAACCATTGCCGCCCGCTATACCTAACACAACAGCACTTGTAGTTTGTGGGAAAGACTGCCACTGGCTTTTCATTACCTGATTTAAGAATTGCAGTTGGGCCACTGTATCTAAGCGCATATGGGATTCGTACACTTCTAAAGGTACCTGCTGCCATGGGTTTTTCATCGCAATTCCTTCTTTTTTCGAACAAACTTTTATTTTAAGGTCAATATGCCGCCTATATCCAGCAATGCGCCATCCATAAGTTCTAATGGCTCTACTCCCCGATTCTTCAAAAAGCACCGTATCGCGGATCCGTCAGGATGCCTGTCCAACTGCCCGGTAAAAGCCATCAAATGAGGGGCTAATTTACCACAGCATCCACCAATAAAACCATAAGGGTAACCTGGCAACATAATATAACCAGGTTCAATAAGTAGAACCTGAAGGCCATGTTTCCGTAACTTATCAGCAATACTTGAATCAGATGTAATAGCAGAATTGGCATTGACCATTGCCACTGAACAGGCTGTATAACCTTGCTTAACTTCAATCCATGTTAAGCCCAGCGTTGCCACTCGCTGACGAATCAATGCATCTGTCGATCTGGAGCAGCCTACACCCCATTTCTCCCAAACTAATACATTGCAGAGAGCATCTTGCGGGAAGTAATTTTGGGGCGTTTGCAGAGTTTCCTTCACATATAGCCCATGCTCACGCAAGGTATTCGTTAATGGCCCGCCCCGCAGAGTAAATAATTCATCCCTAAGCAAGCAGACTTGCATATCAGGATGCCAACGCACTGCATATGGTAGCCGGAGATCTTCAGCAGTTGTGATAACTCCTATTTCCAATTTCTTTAATGACTGTGCTAACTGAGGATATTCCCCTGAAATCAGTACTATTTTAACAAATTGTTGTGGAAGTCGGGTTGGCCGAAAACTCATATAGCTGCCTCAAATGCCTGCCTTAAATTTTTGGCACCAATTATCTCTATATTTTTGAACTTTTTATCAGCTAGCCCTTTTAACCCATGATAAGGCAAAATGCATCGAGAAAATCCCATCCGTGCCGCCTCAAGAATTCGCTGGTTACTATGGCTGACGCTGCGTAGTTCTCCTGTTAGCCCAATTTCTCCAAATACGATAGTATCCTCCCGCACAGGTGTATCCTTTAGGCTTGAAATCAGCGCGATGGCAACCGCCAGGTCGGCGGCTGGTTCGTCCAGCCGTAGCCCCCCTATTACATTGACATAAGTATCCAGATTGGAGAAATAGTATCCTGCTCGTTTTTCCAGTACCGCCAATATCAAAGCTAACCGATTATGGTCAAACCCTGTTGACATACGCCGGGGCGTTCCCAGCCCAGAGGTAGTTGCGAGCCCTTGAATTTCCGCTAACAATGGCCGGGAACCTTCCATTACGGCCGTAACACAGGTACCAGAGGAATCTTTAGGCCGGCCGGAGAGCATCGCCATAGAAGGGTTTTCCACCTGATGCAGCCCATTGTCCGCCATATCAAATACGCCAATTTCGTTGGTAGAGCCATAGCGGTTTTTTACTGCCCGAAGTATACGGTAAGTCATTTGCCGGTCACCTTCAAACAGCAGGACAGCATCCACAATATGTTCCAATACCTTTGGACCGGCGATTGCGCCGTCTTTATTGACGTGGCCTACCACAATAATAGGGACATCCAGTGCTTTAGCACAACGCATCATAGTGTTGGTACACTCCCGTACCTGGGTTACACTACCTGGTGAAGATGTCAAATCAGTATGGTTCATAGTTTGGATGGAATCTATCATTACCAAATCAGGAGAACTACTGCGGATTTGCTCAACCACATACTGTACATCCGTTTCCGTAAGGATCTTTAAATTGGGGCTTTGCACACCTAATCGTGACACCCTCAGCTTAATCTGCCGAGCTGATTCCTCGCCAGAAACATATAAAATTTCTAGTTCACGCCCTAAATACTCGCAAATCTGTAACAAAATTGTTGATTTGCCGATCCCTGGGTCACCGCTGATTAGTACTAAAGACCCCTTTACAATCCCACCTCCCAATACCCGATCTAATTCTGACAGCCCGGTGTGGTAGCGGTGCTCATCATCCGTATTTATCTCACTGATAGGCGTAGGCTGGGAAGTACTCCCAGTTATACGCGAAACTGCTGCTCGTTGAGGTATGGAGGGCTCTTTCGTAACCTCTGACAAGGTATTCCATTCGCCACAGCCAGGGCACTTACCTGCCCATTTGGGTGATTCAAACCCACATTCCGTGCATTGATAAACTAATTTTATTTTTCCGGCCATTTTGCTCTCCTTGACTCTACCCTTAAAGGTTCTTCAAACGTTCATTTGCTTTTTATATTGTATCACAAATCTATCCATTTGCCAACCCCATGTTCTTTGATTGATCGCTTTCCTGCAGATAATCGATTACACCATTATAAATAGCAGCCGCCATATCTTTTTGGTAGGTATCCGAACAGAGCTTTTCTGCCTCTTCTGGGTTGGAAAGGAATCCACATTCAACCAGCACGGCAGGTACTTGGCAGTTATGAAGTAAGAAAATATTGCTGTCAGCTTGCTTATTCTCGCGCTTATTTTCTGGCTGTAAAGAATTGATGATGTTTTTCCGAATTGCCTCAGCCAATATTTCGCTTTTAGCATGATTGCCTGAATAAAACATTTGCGCACCACTATATTTGCTTTCAGAAAAGTGATTCTGATGTATGCTTATCAGGAGGCAGTCCCCTGTTTCCTCCACAATTTTCAGCCTATTACGTGTGTCAGAACGCTTCCGCTCAGCGATGGTAGGTAGGCTTTGATCCCCTACCGCAGTGTCTGTTTCACGAACCATCTTTACTTCAAAATGATTCATTTCTAGGTTCTTTTTTAATTCTAATGCAATGGCTAGGTTAATGTCCTTCTCCAGGGCGCCATTAACCGCCACAGTGCCACCATCTTCCCCTCCATGCCCAGCATCTATCACGATTGTACCTTTTTTTGCAAAGAAATCGGCATGAAATGCTACTATTCCAAAGGCTTGAAAAGTTTGAATAGCAAAAAGGATAATGGATGCAATAAAAAATGCAAAAAAAACAAGTTTCCGTTTCATGCAGTCCCCTCCTAAACCAATAAATATGTTCCAGAAAAACAAACTATGCTCTTTCCATAGTTACGAAAATATGCTATAATAAATAAAAAGAGTGTAATTCAAAACCTGGTTTAAGGGAATGATGGTACGATGAAGATAAAGGATCTGCTTAAGCAAGAGAAGGTAACGTTTTCGTGCGAAATATTTCCCCCAAAGAAAGACGGGGATTTTCATGAGGTTTTTCGTGTAGTCAATCGCATTAGTGAATTAGGGGTAGACTTTATTAGCGTAACTTATGGCGCAGGTGGTAGTACATCAAAACGAACCGTAGAGGTAGCCTCCTATATCCAGAATATTTGCCACACTACAGCACTGGCACATCTTACCTGTATTGACTCAGACCCGGAACAAATTCAAGAACAACTGCTTGAACTGCATACCAATGGGGTCAATAACATAATGGCATTGCGTGGCGACAGGCCAAAAGACTTTACAGGTACAAGCCACTATCTCCATGCGATTGATCTTGTACGGGAAATACAGGCTAGTAAAGATTTTTGCATTGGCGCCGCCTGTTATCCAGAAGGTCATATGGAATGTGTCCACAAGCAAGATGATCTTACCTATTTAAAGGCAAAAGTAGACGCTGGGGTAGATTTCTTAACTACACAGATGTTTTTTGACAATAATCTGCTTTATAATTTTCTCTATAGGTCTTATGCTGCTGGGATCACTGTCCCCATCATTCCAGGCATTATGCCGATCATCAATGCCCGGCAGGTAAAACGATCCATTGAACTTTCAGGGTCTACTATGCCTGCGCGTTTTTTGGCAATAGCCGATAAGTTTGCTGATAACCCCCAAGCAATGGAACAGGCTGGGATTGCGTATGCGACAGATCAGATTGTAGATCTGGTTGCCAATGGGGTAAAACATATACACCTGTATACTATGAACCGTCCCCAGACAGCAGAGAAAATCTTAGGAAACTTAAGTTGTATCTTGAGGTGAAGGAGAATGCTTGACAAACAGGAAATACTCCGCTATATGGGTGCTACAGCTAGTGATAAAATGATCGATCGTTTAATTGAACGTGCAGAGCGTGAAGTGTGTCAGGTTTCTATCCCTAAACATACATATCAACGTGTTTCTATATTAGTGGATCCAGGCCTGCAATGGGTAGAATTGGCTGGGACTCTCATTGAAAGCCATGATTTGGCCCATCACCTTCGTGGCTGTAAAGAAGGTTTTCTTTTTGCTTGCACGCTGGGTTTAGGAGTCGACTCACTTGTAAAGAGATATAGCTTAACAGAGCTGGCCATGCTACCAGTAGTCCAAGCTGTTTCGGCTGCCTATATAGAGTATTACGCTGATAAAGTACAACAACAACTCAATGATAGTATCACACAACAGGGGCTCTATCTCCGTCCTCGATACAGCCCAGGATATGGGGATTTTTCCCTAAGTTACCAACGTTTTCTATTCAATGCCTTGCAGATTTCCAAGCAGATTGGTGTTTCATTAACAGAAAACTTTCTAATGATCCCCTTCAAATCTATTACATCTATAATTGGACTATCGGATGACCCATCCCTATGCCATGTGAATAGATGTATGATATGTGTATCAAAAAACTGTCCTTTCAGAAAGGAGGCTGCTATAAATGCATGATGTCTTGGGCGAATTAGGCCAGCATATCCTTTTTTTTGACGGAGCAATGGGTACAATCCTACAGAAAAAGGGCTTGCGGCCAGGCCAAGCCCCCGAACGTTGGAATTTGGAACATCCTGATACAATCAGGGACATACACCTTGCTTACCTCGCCGCTGGCGCGGATATCATTACTACAAATACTTTTGGAGCTAATCCCTTTAAGTGCCAAGAACACGATTTAGATATCAACGAAGTGGTATCTTCTGGCGTGAAACTTGCCCGCCAGGCTGTAGACCAGTTTGGACATGGTATTGTTGCACTGGATATTGGACCTAGCGGCAAGTTATTGGCTCCTTTGGGTGATTTATCTTTTGAAAATGCTGTCCAGGCTTTTTCTCAAATCGCCTCCATAGGAGTCGCGGCGGGTGCAGATTGTGTGCTCATCGAAACTATGAATGATTTATACGAGGCAAAAGCGGCTTTGTTGGCTGTAAAAGAAACAACTTCACTCCCTGTCTTTGTGACGATGACCTTTGATGAAACAGGCAAGCTGCTTACTGGAGGCGATCTTCGTACAATGGCGGCTGTTTTGGAGGGGCTGGGCGCAGATGCTATTGGCATGAACTGTGGCTTGGGACCTGCGCAAATGCTTACCTTAATAAAAACTTTACGCACTTATACCACCTTGCCCCTGATAGTCAACCCCAATGCTGGATTACCGAAAGAACATGATGGCTGCACCTGCTATGATGTTTTACCTGACGAATTTGCATATTTAATGGGAGAAATTGTCAAAACGGGAGCTTGGGCTATAGGCGGGTGCTGCGGCACAACACCCGAATATCTACAAAAGACTTCCAACCTTTGTAAGCATCTACCTTGCCAACCCTTGCCTACTCACCACGACACAGTAGTAGCCTCTGGCAACCACGCTGTTATCATTGGCGCGGCTCCTGTTATCATTGGAGAAAGAATCAACCCTACAGGTAAATCACGATTCAAACAGGCATTGCGGGAGAGTGACCTAGCTTATATTTTAGGCGAAGGAATCGCGCAACAAGATGCAGGTGCAGATATCTTAGATGTCAATGTAGGCTTGCCGGAAATCGACGAGGTTTCCATGATGGTCAATGTTGTAAGTGAATTGCAGTCCCTCTCCCCTCTCCCCCTACAGATTGACACCGCAGACCTTACCGCCATGTCTGCGGCCATGCGCATCTACAATGGTAAGCCCATGGTAAACTCCGTTACAGCGAAACAATCCTCTATGCACGCCATTTTCCCACTAATTAAAAAATATGGAGGCGTAGTTATTGGCCTGACAATCACCGAAAATGGTATACCCGAAACCGTACAAGGCCGTGTTGATGCAGCAAGATTGATTGTGGATACGGCGGCTACTTACGGCATAGGCAAACATGACATCATTATTGATCCTTTGACTATGTCTGTTAGTGCTGAACAGGATGCCGCGTTAGTTACCTTGTATGCGCTTTCACGGATACGGAATGAGTTGGGTGTGTTTACTTCGTTAGGAGTGTCAAATATTTCTTTTGGTTTACCGCAACGAGAAAATATAACCACGGCATTCTTTCTCATGGCGCTACAGGCAGGGCTAAATGCTGCCATCATGAATCCTTTATCTTCAGATATGATGCGGGCCTATCGATCATTCTGCGTGCTTTCTGGCTGGGATAAGAATTGTACAACATATATTAGCACTTATACACAGGCAGTCCCAGTGCCTACGCAAGCCAATGTAACCGCCTATTCGCTATGTAGTGCAATAGAAAAGGGCCTGAAAGATGCAGCAATTCGAGCCGCAGAAACTGCTGTTTCAACAATGACTGGCTTAGAAATTATCAATCAGGAAATTGTCCCAGCGCTGGATAAAGTTGGAAAGTGTTTTGAGGAAAAAACGCTTTTCCTGCCCCAACTTTTAATGAGTGCGGATGCTGCTAAAGCTGCTTTTGAAGTGATAAAAAGCCGTATGGGAAAGCATCCTTCCGAACTTAGCAAGTTAACGATTGTAATTGCAACGGTTAAAGGAGATGTGCATGATATTGGGAAGAATATTGTGCGGGTTCTGCTAGAAAATTATGGTTTTCACGTAATTGACTTAGGCAAGGATGTCCTGCCAGAAACCATCGTTAAAACCGTAAAACAAGAAAAAGCGGAGCTAGTAGGCTTAAGCGCCTTGATGACCACTACGGTCCCCAGCATGAAAGAAACTATTGAGCAACTCCGCAAAGAAACCCCTTGGGTAAAAGTTATGGTCGGTGGTGCTGTATTAACACAAGAGTATGCTGATATGATTGGAGCAGACTTTTACGGACCAGATGCTATGGCATCCGTACGGTACGCATTGAAATTGGCCAAAAGCTAGCTTAAAAAATGCAAACAAAAAAGGGCCTTGTATGGCATTTCTCATGCAAGGCCCTTTTTATTATATATCAATGGAAATGGCATAGTCCAACACAACGTTTCCTAACTCGTCTGGCTCGGTAAAACGTGGGCAGTTGCAACGCTGAAAGCACCAATCACCTTCCCTGTGACTTATGCCTTGCTTTTTAAGTGCCTCCAGACACTGCTCATGGGCAGTATGGCCAAACAGTTCACCATTGTCAGGGTTACCGTATAGATAGCATACAGCATAGTCTATTGCGGGCATATCAACACTCTCAAAGCCAGCAGGCGTGTCTACATCAGCCGAAAAGAACATCCCCAGCCAATGCTCAGTGGTGCCATTTGCGGTATGTATCGCCTCCGAATAACCACCGTCATTTATCGGCAACAGGCCCGGCATATTTTCCAAAGTGTCGAACCAACCATTCGCCCACCATTCCCCCCAATCGGCTGGGCCAGAATATTTCTTACCGATAAATCGTGCGGCAGGGCAGGTTTCGCGTTTGATTTTCTGGATTGTCATGCTAGATCCTCCTTTATATATTACGTATGAAAAAGATTATTTCGTTTCAACCAATCTGCTGATTCCCTAAGTGCCGCAGCAGTCTTTACTTCCAGCACTGCCCGGCAATGGCTTTTTTCTGCAAAATTAGTATACCAGGGGATATTCAATTCTCCCTCTCCTAACGGCAGATGGTTTTTTCTCCCCACTGCATCGTGGATATGAAAATGCCTTAAACGCTTTGAATTAGCAAGTATGAAGGGCTTGTCTATCCCGCCTATGCCATGGTCATGGCCAATATCATAAGTTAGCCCAAAACACGGGCTTTCCAAAAGCTTATCTAGCCCTAATCGAAGGAATTCCTTGTCAAACCCATTGGTATTCTCAATGCAAATAGTAATTTTTGCATCCCCGATCGCTGTTTCACAACAAGTAATCGCATGAGAAAGACGGGATACATAATGGGAGTGATAGCAATCATAGAGAAAAACTTTACCACTGGGCAAGGTAAAATGATCTCCTTGGGCTAAGTGCATATTTAGGATAGGGACACCCAACTGTTTTGCCGATTCTATTGTATCTAGCAGTGCTTGTAAGTAGGCTTCTGCTACTTTGGGATTAAAACCGCACAAATCCATAAAGCCTTCCAGGTGGATAGTATAATATACTCCATACTTCTCTGCCACCCTACGTAGCTGTGGGATATCAAAGCGCTGGTATTCTGGCAAATCCATACTCAGCTCAATGAACTGAAACCCAAGTTCATAGCACAGAGCGGCAGCACTTTCTGGGTCGGCAGCCTCTAGTAGTGTAGGTATACCCCAATCCATTATTCGCTCCTCCCACTAATTATGTTCCAGTCTTTCCCATTCCGTCCGGGAAATTCCATAGACCTTTGAAACCTTATCCGTTTCATTCTCAAACTCTTCCACAAAATGCATCCCATTTGCTAACGCTGTGGAACTGGAGGCAGTATTGGTATATTTCATGTAAGAAAAGACCATCTGAAAGGGAGTGTTTTGAAACAACCAGTCCCGGCAAGCTTGGGCGGCCTCGCTGCCAAATCCCCTACGCCAACAAGCCTTATGGATGTGATAGCCAATTTCTGGCTTGATTTTACCGTTGATGTTCTGCATGGTGATACCACAGTCACCTATGACCTTATCGGTTTCTTTTAGTACCACAGCCCATAAGCCAAAGCCAAAAACCCTGTAATTTTCTCGATTCCAATCAATCCAAGCGTGTACCTTTGCTTTGTCAAAAGGTTGGGGGTAGTGCTGCATAGTTTCAGGATCTGAGAAAATCTCAAACAGAGCATCAAAATCTTCAGGAGTTAATTCCCGCAAATACAGCCGTTCTGTTTCCAGTTTCATAACAACTCCTCCCTATTTCGAAAATAAAACAAAAGCGCTGTGTTACCTAAACTTCACAGCGCTTTTGTTTGGAGGTGACACCCGGATTTGAACCGGGGAATGAAGGTTTTGCAGACCTTTGCCTTACCGCTTGGCTATGTCACCATTTTCGAGAAAAGACGCTCCTAACAAATAAGGCAGCGTCTTTTCTCATTCCTGGAGCGGACGACGAGGCTCGAACTCGCTACCTCCACCTTGGCAAGGTGGCGCTCTACCAGATGAGCTACGCCCGCAAATGGTGCCTCCGGTCGGAATCGAACCAACGACACGGGGATTTTCAGTCCCCTGCTCTACCGACTGAGCTACAGAGGCAAATACTGTCCCAAAAGGGACATTGGCGACCCGGAACGGGCTCGAACCGTCGACCTCTAGCGTGACAGGCTAGCGTTCTAACCAACTGAACTACCGGGCCAAACTATATTTCCGATTATGGTGGGGACAATAGGACTCGAACCTATGACCCCCTGCTTGTAAGGCAGGTGCTCTAACCAGCTGAGCTATGCCCCCCAGTCCTCTCATCGGAACGTCGCCCCCCAGCGACGTTTTATATTTTACATTATTTGGCTTGATTTGTCAATAGGTTACGCAAAAATTTTTTTAATTTTTTTGTGCCTTCTTCGCCAATACCAAAAGTTCATCTTGAGAAAAGTAATATTTCCTATTGCAATATTGGCAGACTGTTTCGGCACAGCCACAGTCATTTAAAGGTAAAGTAGCGATATCTTCTGACGGAAGGGTTAACAGCACACGGGTAAAGCGCTCTTTACTGCAATTACATACATAATGAACAGGAAACTCATCCAGCTTTTCAACCTCAAAGCCCTGCAATGCCAAGTAGCATATCTCCTCTAGGTCAAGACCTTTTGCCAACATAGTAGTAACAGAATCCAGTTGCGCTATATTCTTCTCCAAATGGGCAAGCACCATTTCGTCTGCGCCAGGCAGCGCCTGTATCAGAAGGCCACCAGCTAGTAAAGCGCAGCCCTCTTCCCTATCAACCAAAACGCCTAGAGCACAAACCGTTGGCGTCTGTTGACTCACTGCGTAGTAATTGGTGATATCCTCAGCAATCTCTCCACTGACAAGTTCTACCTGCCCGGCATAGGGTTCTCCTGTACCAAAATCACGGATAACTGCCAGCCGACCATTATGGCCTACGGCACCACCTACATTCAGTTTCCCATCTGGCCGTACAGGTAACTCAACACCCGGATTATCCACATATCCCCGTACATTGCCCCGGCTATCTGCAATAGCAAGCAGGTTACCCAGAGGGCCATCTCCGGCAACCTTTACTGTAAGCGTGGCCTGGGTTTCTTTCAACATTGCCCCCATCAGGGAGGTTCCGGTAAGTAACCTCCCTAATGCAGCGCAAGAAGTCTTTGTCAATCCATGTAACTGCTGGGCTGTGTAGACCAACTGTGTTGTGTCTATAGCCGATGCCATTAGAGTACCATCTGAGGTAATCGTCCGAATAATACGATCCATTGAGAACACCCTATCTTTCTTTCTTTGCAACAAAAACCAACCGCTGACTATCCGCACGGGGCGGATCAAACGTCAGTTCATCATAAACATAGATATTTCCAAATCCAGCCTCACATAGCCATTCCTTTATCAATGGTACAGGATAAGCATATTCAGAAAACCGCTCATTACTGCGGCGATACAATTTTCCTTCACGGCTAAAGAAATCTAGACAAATATCCACGCGACCTTTCCCCGGTATATAACGGTTTTTCCAGACACAGTACACATCTTCCATGTCGTAAACAAATGTGTGCATTCCCAACACAGACTCATGCTTATACATAGTATTCACGTCAAAGATAAAATATCCCTCTGGCTCCAGAAAAAGCGAAACCCGCTGGAAAGTACGTTGAACCTGTTCCCCACCCTGTAAGTGATTAATGCTATCTAACGCACAAATCACAGTTTTAACGGTGCCATAAAGATCCAACTCCTGCATTTTTTGCCGTAAAAACAGAATATCTGTTTCAGCATCAACACTTTTTTCTTTTGCTATCATAAGCATTTCCGACGAGGCATCGACACCATAAATATCGACACCTCGGCGAAAAAGTTCCAAAGTCAATGAACCAGTCCCACAGGCTAAATCCAATGTAAGCCCAGGTTCATGCTCTAAACGTGCAAATAACTCCAAAAGGTATGCGGCCCGCTTAGAGTAATCCACATTAAATGTTAAGCTGTCATAATACTGCGCAAAAGCGGAATAACCAGCCATTATCTTCTCTCAACCTCATCTGCAGGTTGTATCCCTAAACGTTCAAAGACCAGGTTATAGCCATCACTGCCATAATTCAAAGCCCTGGCTACACGGCTAATCGTAGCGGTGGATGCTCCGGTACGGCCTACTATGTCGGTATAAATATACCGCTCCGTGAGCATCTGTGCTACGACAATGCGCTGCGCCATTGCTTTTAGTTCTGGCACCGTACAGAGATCCTCAAAAAAACGGTAACATTCATCCGTAGTTTCCAGCGCCAGAACCGCTTTGAAAAGGGAGTCCAGATTTTCATCCTGTAACTTTTCGTTCATAACAGTTTCTCTCCTATTTTGATTTATGGGATTACTCCTATTGTATCAAATATTGTAAAAAAAGTAAACCGTTTATACATCGTTTTTTAGCAAATCTTGGTAACTTTCTCCACGGATCACTACACGGCTTTCCCCCTGACTTACCATAATACAAGCCGGTTTCGGATTACGGTTATAGTTTGAGGCCATAGAATAATTATATGCCCCTGTAGAAAGAACCGCTAAAATATCGTTTTCTTCTGGGCGCTGGATGGCCGTGTGTTCTTGGATAAGATCACCGCTTTCACAGCATTTGCCGGCAACCGTAGCCAGATAATCCGCCGGTTTATCCACTTTATTTGCAATCATACAGGTATAATCTGACTGATACAATGCATAACGCGGATTTTCAAACATCCCACCATCAATCGCAACGTAGTTTCGTATTTGCGGAATTTCCCGTATATTCCCCACCGTATACAGTGTGATACCGGCCTCTCCTACCACTGAGCGCCCTGGCTCAATAAATATTTTTGGAAGTTGTAACTCCAATTCTGTACACTTTTCATGTATCTTTTGAGATACAGCCTCCATATACTCCATATACGGAATAAAATCATCTTTCTCCGTATAATGGATACCAAAACCGCCCCCCAAATTTAAAATCTCCAGTTCGACCCCTAGTTCCCGGATAATCTGATCGTACAAGCCCAACATAACCTCTGCCGCATGCACAAAAGGTTCTTTTTCCATGATTTGAGAACCAATATGACAATGTAAACCGACCAACTTAACACCAGGAATCTTAACAGCCCTGCTGGCTGCGGCAAACGCCTCACCACTTGCCAAATCCAGTCCAAATTTCGAATCAATCTGCCCTGTACGGATAAACTCATGTGTATGGGCATCAATGCCAGGTTTTACCCGCAAAGTGATGTGAACGATTTCCCCTTTACGCTCTACTATCTTTTCCAGTTTATCTAACTCAGAAAGATTATCCACAACAATGTCACCAACATGGTTGTCTACCGCCATTTCTAGCTCAGCAAGCGTCTTATTATTACCTTGGAAATGGATGTTTTTTCCGGGAATGCCCGCCTCTAAAGCAGTATATAGTTCCCCGCCGGAAACGACTTCCAAATCTAAACCTTCACTAAAGGCAATACGGCACATTTCCTTACAGCAGAACGCCTTACTAGCATAAATAGGTCTACCGTTCCCATTATAGAATTTTTGAAATGACTCGACATAATTCCGGCATACCCGGCGAATTTCGTCCTCACTCATCACATAAAGCGGGGTTCCATATTGATGCGCCAATTCTACTGTATCGCATCCACTGATAGCCAAATGGCCCAATTCATTTATCGCTAAACAAGGAGAAAAAATATGTACCATTCCCTTCTATTTCAAAATTCCCTATTCCCCTTCTATAGAACCTGCAATTAACGCTTTAATCTCTTCCAAGCCGTATCCTTTTGTTGCTGAAAAAGGATAAAACTTTACACCATGCTGCTCAAAAGTAGCAGTAAACACTTCTTCCTGCGATCGGGTTTCAGCCTGATTTAATTTATCACTCTTTGTACATACTATAGCAAAAGGCAGGCTGCTGGTAGACAGAAACTTAACCATTTGCATATCATCAGCCGTAGGCTTATGACGCATATCAATTAGTTGCAGCACCAACGCTATGGCTCTTTCCTGGGCAAAATAGCCATTTACCAAAGCCCCCCAACGCTCTTTCTCACTTCGGGAAACCCTTGCGTAACCATAGCCAGGCAAATCAACAAACCTGCATATTGGTAACCGATAGAAATTAATGGTTGCTGTTTTTCCAGGCGTGGCACTAGTGCGTGCCAACATCTTACGGTTTACTAATCGGTTCAGTAATGATGATTTACCTACATTAGAACGCCCAGAAAATACAATCTCCGGTAATTGAGAAGGAGGCAACTGGGACGAAGTACCTACAGACAACTCAAATTTAACATTAGTAAAATTCACTGGCATCTCCTTTGCTGTGGATGGGTGTCACAGGCATATCCAGGTGCTGGAGGCTGGCTAATTTCAGCCTGTATTACTGGAGTTTCTTGTGGTAATGGCATGGGCATATACTGTAAAGCATTTTCCAGTACAGTGTCAATTTTCTTGACAGGGATGAATTGCACATTGCTTTTTACCACCTGGTCTACCTCTGCCAAATCCGGCAGATTGTCCGCGGGTATCAACACGGTCTTGATGCCATTTTTTAATGCTGCCATGGACTTCTCGCGTAAACCACCAATAGGTAATACACGCCCTTGTAAAGTAATTTCCCCTGTCATAGCCACATCGTACCGAATCGGTATTCCACTCAAAGCGGATGTAATCGCCGTAGCCATCGCTATACCTGCAGAAGGTCCATCTTTAGGCACAGCGCCTTCCGGGGCATGAAGATGAATGTCGCAATTTTCGTAAAACTTAGTAGAAATCCCTAATGCTTTCGCCCGGGTACGAATACAGGTAATCGCTGCATTGGCAGATTCTTTCATTACATCGCCAAGAGAACCGGTTAGCTGTATTTTTCCGGTGCCTGGCATTACGGCTACCTCAATAGGCAGCAACTCCCCACCTACACTGGTCCAGGCCAAGCCATTAACCACTCCAACGATATCCTCTTTAGATGTGTTGTCACGGGTATACTTGCGGGGGCCAAGCAGTTCTTCCAGGTTCTCCGGCTTAACCGAATAGCTTTTAAATTCTTCCTCTGATAGGATCATTTTTGCAACTTTACGGCAAACCGCTGCGATACTCCGCTCCAGGGTTCGGACGCCAGCCTCACGTGTGTATCCATCAATCAAGAGCCGTAGCGCCGGTTTAGAGAACTTTAACTGCGATGCCTTGATCCCGTGTTTCTCTAGTTGCTTTTTGACCAGATGACGGGAGGCAATATTCATTTTTTCTTCTAATGTGTAACTGCCTAGCTCAATAATATCCATACGGTCATACAAGGGGCCAGGAATACGGGAGGCATCATTGGCGGTTGTGATGAATAGAACCTTGCTCAAATCAAATGGAAGGTCAATGTAGTGATCGGTAAACTCCCCATTCTGTTCTGGATCCAGAACTTCCAGCAAAGCGGAAGCTGGGTCGCCTTTAAAGTTTGAACCCAGTTTATCAATCTCATCTAACAGAAGCAAGGGATTATTGACTCCCGCCTGTTTGATAGCACTGATAATCCTTCCCGGCATCGAACCAACATAAGTCTTACGGTGCCCCATGATTTCGGACTCATCACTGACACCGCCCAAAGATACACGCACATATTTACGTCCAGTGGCTTGTGCAATCGAGCGTGCAATAGAGGTCTTTCCCACGCCTGGTGGGCCTACCAGGCAAATGATCTGGCCATTCTGGGTTGGCGCAAGCTTCCTCACCGCTAAGGTTTCAATAAAGCGTTCCTTAACTTTTTCCATACCATAGTGATCCCGATCTAATACCTTTTGGGCCCGTTTCAGATCCAGCTTTTCCTTTGAGGACTGTTTCCAGGGCAATTCGAGGCAAGTATCCAGATAGAGCCGAATCACACTTCCCTCATGGGAACCAAAAGGCATATGGTACAGCTTATCACATTCCTTCAATAATTTCTCTTGGCAGACCTTATTGAGCCCCAGTTTGATTACTTTTTCCCGCAGTTCATCCGCCTCTTGTTGGGGATTATCATCATCCCCCAGCTCACTAGTAATGGCACGTAGCTGTTCTTTCAAAAAGTATTCTCGCTGATTTTCGTCAATTTGCGCCTGTGCTTTCTGGTTGATCTCATTTTCAACCTCAAGAATCTGAATTTCCTCCGTCAGCACATCAATCATCTTCTGCATACGCTTTAGAGGGCGCAATTCATCCAGGATGTATTGCTTGCGCTCAAAATCAATAGAAATATTCGATGCAATATAGTCGGCCAGCCTACCACAATCCTTCTCTTGTAGTACACCCAACAATACATCCGGCGGTACATGCTTAAAAAGCCGCAAATACTCGTCAAACTTCTCATGAATAATGCGGATCAAGGCTTCGGATTTATAAGACTTCTTATAAGTGAGCATGGGGCATTTCAACACGTTTCCCAATAGGAAGGGTTCCTCCTGGGACAGCGAGAGTATCTCGCCTCGACACAGCCCTTCTACATGCAGTTTTGCACCTTCTTCTGAGTGATGGAGAACCTGCTTGATCCTGGCAATAACACCCATCTTATATAGGTCTTCTCCCACAGGCTCCTTATCCCCCATATGTATTTGAGATACCAGGAAAATTAACCTGTCACGAGATATAGCCTCCGATGCAGCCAATACAGATTTTTTTCGGGTAATATCAAATTGTAACATCATCCCAGGGAAAAAAACCAATCCTCTTACAGCCAATACAGGCAAAACCAAATTACTCTCATTATTTATTGTCTCATCTGTAAAATTTTGCATATTGTTCTCCTAAAACCAGCGAAAGACTGCAGCCGGTTTCTCGGCAGCAGCCTTCTAGCTGTTTGGTTTTTATGACGCCGAAGGATCTCTACGCTCCCGGCGCTTAGGGGCAGTGATTCTTATTTTCATAGGTTTGCGTTCTTTATTATGGTAAACTTCAGGACCAGCCGATTTCTCCACCATTTCTTTAGTCACTACAACCTTTTCCACCGTATAATCACTGGGAACCTGATACATCACAGGTGTTAGCAAATCCTCCAAGATAGCCCTTAACCCTCGCGCCCCAGTTTTGCGCGCCAAAGTTTTCTTGGCAATCATCACCAGAGCATCATCCGTAAACTCCAAATCAACACGATCCAAATCAAACAAGCGCTGATACTGTTGGATCAATGAGTTTTTTGGCTCCCTCAAAATGCGCACCAACGCGGCCTCATCCAATGCCTCCAAAGAGGAAATAACCGGGATACGGCCCACCAGTTCAGGAATCAGGCCATACTTTACCAAATCATGTGGTGTAACATCGCGCATCCAGTTCTTTTCATCCAGTTCACGCTTACCGTGTACCTCGCCACCAAAACCCAGGGAACTGGATGCCATTCGTTTTTGTACAACTTTTTCTAGGCCGTCAAAAGCGCCACCACAAATAAACAAAATATTAGAGGTGTCAATGTTAATGGCCTCCTGCTGGGGATGCTTACGTCCCCCTTTAGGCGGGACGCTGGCCGTAGTCCCCTCTAGGATCTTCAACAATGCCTGTTGCACGCCCTCGCCGCTGACATCCCTGGTAATGGACTGATTCTCCGATTTGCGGGAAATTTTATCAATCTCATCGATATAAATAATGCCCCGCTCCGCCCGGAAAATATCATAATCTGCAGCTTGAATCAGCCTGAGGAGGATGTTCTCCACATCATCACCTACATAACCAGCCTCTGTCAGCGTGGTGGCATCTGCAATAGCAAAGGGTACATCCAACAGTTTTGCCAAAGTCTGCGCCAAGTAAGTCTTTCCCACACCAGTAGGCCCCAGCAGCAGCACATTACTTTTTGAGAGTTCTACCCCTCCATCGCCGGAAAAATAGATGCGCTTATAGTGGTTATAAACCGCCACAGCCAGGGCAATTTTTGCCTCATCCTGGCCTATTACATATTCATCCAGCTTACGTTTGATTTCAACCGGCTTAGGCAGCAACAAGCTGGTATCGTGTTCGGGGGGCGAGCCATGCTGTAACCGGTCCTCATCGCTGATAATAGACATACACAGCCGCACACAGGAGTCACAGATATACACACCAGAGCCCGCAATCAACTGGCCCACCATTGCCTGCGGCTTGCCACAAAAGGAACAGGAGACATCGTTTTCGTTATTCACTGCCATCTGTCCTCATCCTTTCCCATTATCTCTTATCGATCACCTTATCAATCAGCCCATACTCCAAGGCCTCTTGCGCCGAGAGGAAATTATCCCGTTCTGTATCCCTCTCAATCACTTCTATAGGCTGGCCAGTACGTTCAGCCAAAATATGGTTCAAATTCTTTTTGACCCGAAGAATATGATTGGCGTGGATACTGATGTCCGTTGCCTGGCCCTGGGCGCCGCCACTGGGCTGGTGGATCATGATTTCGCTATTTGGCAACGCAAACCGTTTTCCCTTAGCACCGGCAGCTAACAGGAAAGCCCCCATACTGGCCGCCATACCAAGGCATATTGTAGATACATCACACTTGATATACTGCATGGTATCATAAATGGCCATACCAGCGGTAATAACCCCTCCTGGGCTGTTGATATAAAGGGCAATATCCTTTTCTGGATCCTGTCCCTCTAAATACAGTAGTTGGGCCACAATCACACCGGCGGAGGCATTGTTGACCTCCTCGTTGAGAAGGATGATCCGATCGTTCAGCAGACGGGAAAAAATATCGTAAGAGCGTTCGCCCCGGTTTGTCTGCTCTACTACATAAGGTACTAGGCTCATGTGCAGTTGCTCCTTTCTCAAAGACGCATTGAATAGTATGAAGTCAAACAATAAGATTTATTCCATTTCAGGCAAGTTTAACCCTTATATTTTTATTCTTCTACAGGCTTGTCCTCGCTGGCAGGCTTATCCGTGTATACCGCGTTCTCTTTAATAAACTCCATCGCCTTTTGGTTTGCTACATCCTTTGCAATATCTTTAGCGCGGATAACTTCCTTCACGTTCTCCAAAGGCATCCCATATGCGTCGGCCAGCTTTTGGAACTCAGCCTCAGTTTCTGCCTCGGTAACTTCCAGGTTTTCCTGCTGGGCAATCTTCGCAAGCCCCAAACGTACCCGCACCTGCTGGCCGGCACGTTCCTTATACTGCTCCCGCAGGCTGTCAACCGTACCGTTGGTGTATTTTAGATAATTCTCCAGGTTCATCCCCTGCTCGCGCAGTTGCATATCAAAGGAGTTAATGATCTCGTCTGTTTCCCGCTCTATCATCATATCGGGAATATCACCCTCCACCTTATCGATCACAGCCTTGATCAGTTGCTGTTCTACGCTGGACTCTACCACACGTTCTTTGCGCTTGCGTACAGTTTCTTTAAGGTCGTTCTTATACTCCTCCAAAGTGTCAAACTCGCTGATGTCCTTTACAAACTCATCGTCTACCTCAGGCAACTCTTGGTGCTTGATCTCGTGCAGCTTGATCTTGAAGGTTGCATCCTTCCCCTTCAGTTCCTCGGCATGGTAGTCCTCCGGGAACTTTACATTCACATCAAACTCATCGCCGGCATTATGGCCAACGACCTGCTCTTCAAACCCAGGAATAAACTGGCCAGACCCCAAGGTCAGGTCGAAATTTTCCCCTTTGCCGCCGTCAAATTGTTTCCCATCCGTATAGCCGTCAAAGTCTATGACGGTAATGTCCCCATTTTCTGCTGGACGATCTTCCACTGTCACCATGCGGGCATTACGCTGCCGTATCCGCTGGATTTCTGCCTCAATTTCCTCTTCTGTGGGCTCTACAGGTTCTTTAACAACTTCAATGCCCTTATAGCCCTCAATGCTGACTTCCGGCTGTACCGTAACAGTGAGTTTGGCAACAATGCCTGTGTCCTTACCAATTTCCGCAATGGTATAGTTGTTAACACCCACAACCTCCAGCCCAGATTTCTCAATAGCGCTATTCATCATAGGGTTATAGAGATGATCCACCGCCGCCTGGTAGAATACATCCTCCCCGTAAAATTTCTCAATAAAATGCCTGGGAGCTTTCCCCTTGCGGAAACCAGGCACGTTCATCCGCTTGCTCTCACGCTTATAAACCACATTGATCGCCTGATCCAACTCTTCAGGAGTAACAGCCAGTTCCAATTCGTACTTGTTGGTTTCGATATTGTTGGAAGATTTTAAATTCATTTGCTTTCCCTCTCAAACATAAAACTTTTTATATTTGTTTGGCGGCAAAATCCCACAGACAACGCCGCTTTTCATTATCTGCCTTATTATATCATAAGACAGCCCAAGAATCTATACTTTTTTCGTAATAAATCTTAGGAAATTCCCGGAACCCTTTCCTATTCAACCTTCTCTGGCTGAAATCCCAGGTAATCGCCAGAAATCAGATGCATTTTTACCCCTTTATATTCGCCCATCAGTGCTTTTTTAGAGGCATATTGGCCATGGATATGCCCAAAATAGCAGTCTTCCACCTGATTTTCTTCCAGGATATCCAACAACTCCCTACACTCCATATCACCATAAACCGGCGGATAATGGAGAAATGCCGTTAATTTGCCACCCAATTCTTTCGCCGCATTGATCGAGGCCAATAAACGTCCCGCTTCCCTATTAACGATTTTTTTATCCTCTTCGGTTTCAGCATTGTAAAGCCAGCCCCTTGTACCACACAAGGCACGTTCCCCTACCCGGTAACCGCAGTTATGCATGACTTGAATGGAATGGAAACCATTGGCTGCAAGAAAGTTATCAATCTTATTCCTGGTGCTCCACCAATAGTCGTGATTTCCCTTTAGCAGCAGTTTACGCCCTGGTAAGCTATGGATAAAGTCAAAGTCCTTTTGACAATCATCCAGTTTCATTGCCCAAGAGGTATCTCCTGCAAGAACAACTGTATCTTCCTGGCCCACCTGCGCCCGCCAGTTCTCTTCCAAACGGCTGGTATAGTTCTTCCAGCCTGGAAAAATATCCATTGGTTTATCGGCCCCCAGAGAAAGGTGCAAATCCGCAATAACATACAACGCCATATGGTTTATGCTCCCTTATCTATGTTTCGCCGATTCCCAGTACCCGTAGGACATATTCTGGCGCGGCAGCGTTAGCAATCGTAGTTGTAAAGCGTTCTGGCTTGCCATTTAACGCTGTTAATTGTGCCGGTGCGGCAACACCAGTCAATTCCTCCAGCCGCCGGATATTCTCGTACTCATCCACACTCTTAAGCGGCTCTAAAGCACACAGAACATCACCTACAAACTTATAAGGGCTTGCAGTCGAGGCAACGATGGTTGGCGTAGAAACATCCCCGGTTTTTTCAACATACTGATGATACACATCCAAAGCAACTGCGGTATGGGTATCACAAAGATAACTGGATTGTTCCCAAGTTTCCTGTATGGTCTGGGCTGTATGGGCATCATCACAAGAACCGCCATAAAACAATTCCTGCACCTTCTGGCGCACTACATCCCCCACATCATAATGGCCTTCAGCCGTCAGTTGCGCCATCCAGTTCGTCAGCAACACACTGTCCTCTCCAGAAAGAGCATAAAGCAAGCGTTCCAGATTGCTGGAAATCAAAATGTCCATAGAGGGAGAAGTAGTTGCAAAGAATTCACGCCGGCGATCGTATACACCAGTGTGGATAAAATCCGTCAACACGCGGTTCGCGTTTGAGGCGCAGATAAACTTCTTTATCGGTAACCCCATTTCCCTGGCATAATAGGCAGCCAGGATGTTGCCAAAATTACCTGTAGGTACAGCGATATTTACCCCTTCACCCAGCAAAACACCCTTTTCGCGGCAGAGTTCGAAATAGGCATAAAAATAGTAGACGATTTGTGGCAACAACCGCCCCCAGTTGATAGAATTGGCGCTGGAAAACATCTTATCATGCATATCCATGCGCGTGTTGATATCCGCGTTTGTAAAAATCTTTTTTACGGCCGTTTGTGCATCGTCAAAATTGCCTTCAATGGCGCAGACAAAAACGTTTTCACCTTCCTGGGTAGCCATTTGGCGTTTTTGCATTGGGCTTACCCCATCCTGCGGATAGAATACCACAATTTTTGTCCCGGGCACATCCCGGAAACCTTCCAGCGCAGCCTTACCCGTATCCCCGGAAGTCGCCACAAGGATAACAGCTTCTTTACCTGGTGCCACCTTTGTCAATGACCTTGTAAAGAAATGCGGCAATATCTGTAAAGCCATATCCTTAAAAGCGCAAGTAGGTCCATGCCATAACTCTAATAGATGCCGGTTACCTACGCCAGACAAGGTTTGCAGCTTTACAGGTTTTTCACCAAACTTATCTACCGCATAGGCACTCTCTACACAGGCCGTAATTTCTTCTTTACTAAAATCTGTAAGGAATAACCCAAACAGTTCAATCGCCAATGCCTGATAGGTCAATCCCTTCCACTGTGGTAGAAGGTTTCGGACATCCGGCAGATGTTCTGGCACAAAAAGCCCGCCTTCTTTGGAAATGCCTTGGGAAATAACCTGTGCGGATTGAAAACGGAGTGCCGGATCCCTGGTACTTTTATACGTCATTCGCATCACCTATTCGCTTTATTCTACTGCCATAACTATACATCAAATTGCAATGTATGTCAAAGCAATTTTTCACGTTTGAAAAAATCAGCGGCATTTGCAAAGAAAATCTTATCCACCAGCCTTTCACTGTAGCCACGGCGTAGGAAAAACTCATACAACAAAGGGATGTCCTGTATCCCCGCCAAAGGAAAATCTTTCAGTGCTCCTCCATCCCAGTCTGCACCAATGGCCAAAGTGTCCTCTCCACCTAGCGAAAGAAAATGCTCAGCATGGCGCAGGATATCTTCTATTCCTGCTTTAGCAGGATCGTCATTTAAGAAAAAGCTAATCAGGTTCAAGCCAACCAGGCCACCGGAATCCCTGATTTTAATAAACTGCGCGTCTGTCAAGTTCCTGGGATGCCCGCAAAGCGCCCTTGCGTTAGAGTGCGTCGCAACCACAGGATTTTTTGCCATACCCATCACATCCTCAAACAGCTCTGGGCTGGCATGGGAAAGGTCTACGATAATGCCTTGCCGTTCAAGTTCCACAACAGCCTGCCTGCCAAAATCAGTAAGGCCCGTATTGCCCTCTGCACGAACGCCTCGGCCCAATTCGTTAGCACCGTTCCACGTCAAGGTGCAAAGCTTTACGCCCAAGCGTGCAAACTCTGCTATGTTGGCAAGTTTCCCCCCCAATGCGGAGGCATTCTCCACCGTTAAAATAGCGCAGTGCCTATGTTCTCGCTGGGCAGTATCCCAGTCATCTGGCAAAGCACACCGCTGTATGGATTCCTGGTTGGCCTCTGTTTCTTGGCCAAGCCGTACAGCAACCTGGCGGAAGTACTGAAATGCCTCTTCCCCATGAAGTGTATCCGGCACCCAAACAGCATAACATTGGGCATAGGTATCAAGTGCATCCGCCCGGTCCAAATCTATATGCAAATTATTTTTCTTTAGCCCTTGGTTGTGCGAAAAACATTCCGTTATGGTATCGCAGTGCAAGTCAAAATAGCGCATAACTCTCCTCCTATAAGCCAAAAGCGTTGGGAAAATACTGCAATTCCTCAGGCACTCCATGCAACGTACTAACGGTAGCCACATCAAAACGAGGCTGTAAAGTGCTTGGGCTTTTCAAAAGGTATGTTTCGGCAGTCAAAAGGATTTTTCTCTGCTTTTCCCAGGTAATAGCCTCCAACGCAGAAACCATAGCCCCGTATTTCCTCGTCTTGACCTCTACAAAGACAATGTATTTCTCATCTTCTGCTATAATGTCAATTTCTCCATAACGGGAATGGAAATTCCGCGCGACTATTTGAAACCCTTGCCTTTCCAGCCAACCGGCAGTGAAATTTTCTCCCGCTTTACCTGTGTGATTGGACATGGATTACCTCCCAGCCGTAAAGCAAAGTCCCATTACAACCGCTTTGTTTCTAAGTTGTTCAAAAAACTTCGCCGGTGTACTGGCAAAACCCCATACCGGATAATGGCCGCATAATGGGCTTTTGTCCCGTATCCCTTATGGTTGGCAAAACCATATTCCGGGTACTTTTTGTCCCATTCCCTTAATAAGCGGTCCCGGCTGACTTTGGCTAGGATTGACGCAGCCGCAATGCTGGCACACTTTCCATCGCCTTTTATGATGGTTTCACCAGGAAAATCCAGCGCAGGCATTCGGTTTCCGTCAATCAACGCATAATCTGGGGGTATGGACAGGGCCTCCACTGCGCGGCGCATTGCCAAAAATGTCGCCTGCAGGATATTGATTGTATCGATCTCTACCTCATTAGCCCAGCCAACCCCATAAGCGACCGCCTGGGTTGTAATCACGTCAAAAAGCTGTTCCCGCTTTTTTTCAGTGAGTTTCTTCGAATCATCCAGCCCCTCGATTTGACACCCCAGTGGCAAAATGACCGCTGCTGCACATACCGGGCCTGCCAAGGGGCCACGGCCGGCCTCGTCGATACCACATACCGCTTGATGTCCACGTTCTATCGCTTGCCGCTCATAAAAAAACCAGTCCATCTATGCCCACTCCAAAGTAATTCGACCCAATTTGCCGCCCCGGAACTCATCCAGCACAGCAATAGCAGCCCGTTCTGTATCAATTTCTCCTTTGGAAACCAGCATACCACGTTTCCGGCCAACCATTTCAAGGAGTGCGTGCCCGGTAAGTTTTTCCTCTGGTTGCTCCAACTTATAACGGGTATAAACAGCTTTTGGATAAAGTTCCACAAGCAACTCTAACAGCCTAGCTGCAAGGCCTTCCATATCCAGTATTTCATCCCGAACTGCACCAGTAAACGCCAAATGTTCACCTACAACAGGGTCTTCAAACTTTGGCCACAGGACGCCTGGCGTATCTAGCAGTTCAAAACCATTCCCTACAGTAAACCAACGATTTTGCCGGGTAACGCCTGGCTTGTCCCGTACCTCAGCCTTCCCCGCGCTGCCCCCAAGAATCATGCGATTGATAATGGAAGACTTCCCCACATTGGGGATGCCCAGTACCATGACACGGATAGGCCGCCCGGTCATCCCTTTCCGTTCCCAGCCAGCAATCTGTTCCTTGAGCTCCTGACGGATTGCCGCATAGATAGCCGGTAATCCCTTCCCAGTCTTACTCTCCACAGGGATTGCCGTTACCCCGTCCTCTTTACAAGCTGATACCCAACGGGCCGTCTGCGCGGGGTCCGCCAGGTCGCTTTTGTTCAGCACGACTACTCTGGGCTTATTGCGGACAATCTCTCTAAGCACTGGGTTAGAACTGCTTTTAGGTACTCTGGCGTCCAATAACTCGGCCACAACATCGACCAGTTTTAAGTCTTCCATGATTTTACGCCGGGTTTTGGCCATATGGCCGGGAAACCACTGCACCGGCATGATCTCACACATAGAGCAAATCTCCTAACTATTCAGTGTTTGCCCGGCAGGCCTGCACGGGAAAGCGGATATAGGTTTAAGACTACCTTACCGAGGAGGTTTTTCCTATTAACCATCCCCACCGAAAGATACCGGCTGTCTGTGGAGTTTCCACGGTTGTCCCCTAAAACGAAAACACAACCTGTGGGAACCTGTTGGGGAAATTCCACCACCATGCCATTTCGGTCCGGCACAAAGGTAATGCCATTCTGGATCCCAAATTCTTCCCCGTAGACAGGTACACCATCCACTGTAAGTTCACCCAATTCTGGGTCAAAATCCACCCATTGCCCTTCCGTGGCAACGACACGTTTGATTATCGTATCCTCTAAAGCATGGACAATGATGACGATATCCCCTTTTTGTGCCTCGCCTGCCAGGGAGGTCACCAAGACCCGGTCGCCATCAAAATAGGTAGGCTCCATAGAGATACCATCCACGGTGATAATTCGCGCAAAGAAGGTAAAGAATAGCGTAACTGCCACAAAAGCTACACCAATGGTTTCCACCCACTCCAGCAGCCACGCCGCAAAAGAGCGCTGTGGTTTTCCTGATTGCGTTACGCCCATATTCTCCTGGTTCATGCCGATTCCTCCCATCGTCCATCTGTCAAGTTTTTCGATAGTATTTATAAGCAGGAATAGAAAAAGGGACAAATTGTCCCTTCTCCCAGTGTTTATGCAGTTTACTTGATCTGCTCTTTGACTTTGGCTGCCTTGCCCACGCGGTCACGCAGATAGTACAGCTTAGCCCGGCGCACACGGCCGTGACGAACGACCCGGACAGCCTTAACATTGGGAGAGTGCAGAGGGAAAACCCTTTCTACACCAACGCCGTAGGAAACACGGCGTACGGTAAAGGTTTCGCTGACACCGCTACCCTTGCGGGCAATCACAGTGCCTTCAAACTGCTGGATCCTTTCACGCTCACCTTCGCGGATATTCACATCTACCCGCACGGTATCGCCGATGTTGAATTGGGGAGCCTCTGCTTTCAGAGAATCCTGGGAGATCATTTTGATTGCGTCCATTTGATATTCCTCCAACTAGGTATTTTCAGGCATTCATGCCGGATACCCCGGCAGCGGACTGCCCGCTTCTTGCGCAAAATTGCGCTGTGAACCCCACGGGCAAGCCATTTTTTGAGAAAACCCGCGGATCTTCAAATGCTCGTTTATTATACCACAACTTGTAGCAAAAGGCAAGAAAAATTTACCGCATATCGTTAAGATCTTTCGCCAACAGCCGTTTCCGGGTAATTTGGACATACGGCTCGCAGCCATGCAGGTTCTTTAAGGCCTCTGCCAACAGCCCAGGGTTAACACTACCGTTTTGTGTACAAGGCAGTTTTACTTGCAAACGCAGCCCGTTTTCCTCTATATGGGCCTCCATTTTCTCAAAAAAGGGCTGGATATCCAGGGGTTTATCCCCCCTTTTTCCGTGTTTCATCACGATAACTGGACCGGTTCTTAGCATGGTCTTAAGGGTATTATAGAGGGTTTGTGGGGACTCTGTTTCCATCCACAGCTCATATTCTGCAAAAGCGATCTCCTCAAACCCCAGTTCCGGTTCCGTCACCTCCCATACGGAAACCCCCTGTGGAAGATAAGACGCAAACCGTTGGAACATCTGCTGCAAATCCGTTGTTCCATCCGTTTCCAGCCGAAGGTCCATACATTCCCGCTCACCACTGACGCCCAGGGAGAGCGGCATGGCAAAGTTCATATAGATGCGTGGGTTAAACCCCTGGGTATACCAGACCGGCAGGCCAGCGCGCTTTATGGCACGGCCCATGCAGCGGGTAAGATCCAGGTGGGAGATATACCGCATGGCACCGGTCTTGCTAAACCACACCCGTACGTTTTTCAACACATACACCCCCTTTATAACAGGCCGCCCCACAGTTGGAGCACTTTTCCCGGCAATTTGGCGTGGTCAACCCCTGGTAGGCCCGGCGGCATTCCTCCACCAGGAACCCTTTGCGGATTCCATAATCCAAATGGTCCCAGGGAAATACCTCGTCAAAGGGGCGGGTTCGGTTGGCGTAAAAGGCCGGGTCAAGGCCGCAAGCGTCAAAAGCCTCCATCCACTTGTCAAAATTAAAACAGTTTTCCCAACCGTCAAAATGCAGGCCAAATTCCATCGCCTTATCCATCACCGCGCACAGCCGGCGGTCGCCCCGGGCAAATACGGCCTCCAAAAAGCTGGTCTGCGCCCCGTGATAGTTAACGCTTACCCGTTTGCTGTGGGGCGTTGACTTCAACGCCTGCTGTTTCTCATGGAGCATCTCCATTGTGTCCTGCCCGAACCACTGGAAGGGCGTAAAAGGCTTGGGCACAAAAGCAGCCGCACTCAGGGAAACCTCGACTGCCTTCCCCTTGGGTTTTTCCTTGTTGGCGTAAAAGGCATCCACCACCTGGTTGCCTAGCTCCACAATCGCTTGCACATCCTCCAGGGCCTCTGTCGGCAGGCCGATCATGAAGTAAAGCTTGATCCGCGTCCAACCCTCTGTAAAGGCGATATTGACCGTGTGCATCAGTTCTTCCTGGGTAACATTTTTGTTGATCACATCCCGCATCCGCTGGGAACCGGCCTCCGGTGCAAAGGTCAACCCGCTCTTCCGCACGGAATTCACGCGCGCCATCAACTCCGGGGAAAAATTATCCACCCGCAAGGAGGGCAATGACAAGCTGACCTTTTCCCTCTCTGTCCAGCGGTGCAGGTGATCCAGCAGTTCGATCAGCCGGCTGTGGTCGCTGGTACTGAGTGAGGAAAGGGATATCTCGTCATAGCCCGTAGAGGCGCAAAGGGCATGGCACTGCCGGTCAATGGCCTCTATGCTCTTTTCCCGGAAAGGCCTGTAAAGGAAACCGGCTTGACAAAAACGGCAGCCCCGAATACAGCCCCGCAGCACCTCCACAGAAACACGGTCATGGACAATATCAATAAGCGGCACAGGGAAACTCTCCGGGAAATAAGCGGTGTCCATATCGTTGACAGAACGCTTACGTACCGTAGCCGGTGCGCCGGGCTTAGGCGTGTAACTTTTTACCGTACCATCCGCATGGTATGATACCTCGTAGAGCGCAGGTACATAGACGCCTTCGATTTGGGCGGCCCGGCGCAGGAATTCCTGTTTGCCTACCCCCTCCTTTTTGCATTGGCGGTAAAGCTCCATAACCTCCAGGTCAACTTCCTCGCCGTCACCCAAAAAGAACAGGTCAAAGAAGTCTGCCAACGGCTCCGGGTTGCAGGCACAGGGGCCGCCGGCTACCACAATGTTGAACAAATCCGGGCGGTCCGCACTGTGAAGGGGAATACCTGCCAGCTTTAGCATATTTAGAATGTTCGTATAACTCAACTCATATTGCAAGGTGAACCCTATAAAGTCGAAGTCCTTTACAGGGTCCCCGCTCTCTAAGGCATAAAGGGGGATGCCGTTTTCTACCATATGCTGCTCCATGTCTATCCACGGGGCAAACGCCCGCTCGCACCAGAAATACGGCACCTGGTTGAAGGCCCCATACAATATTTTAATCCCCATATGGGACATACCGATTTCGTAGATGTCCGGAAAGCAAAAGGCAAACCGTACCTCTACCTCTTTTTTATCCTTTATCACCGAATGGGTTTCGCCACCCACGTAGCGGCCTGGCTTTTCTACCTTTAGCAGGATCTTTTCAAGTTCTTTCGGGTACATTTCCATCCCTTTTCCGTTTTTTTGATTATTATAATCTATTTTGCGGCCTTTTGCAAGCGGATGGAAAAATATTGTGGGTCAAGGCTGGGCGTAATCCCGGCCCAACACCAAATACAGCATAAGGTACACGCTTAATGCCAGCAACGAGTAGTTGTACCGGGTGTGTAGCAGGACCAGGAACCCCAATACAGCCAATGGGAACAGGAAAAGGGCGGAGAGCATCCGGCTAAGCTTTTCTGCCCGTGGCCCGCCGAGCCTGGCGCGTAGAAGGTACCGTAGGGCTAACCCGCCGTCCAGAGGCTCTATAGGAAGGCTATGTGCTATGCCCAAGGCCAGGCTAGCCCCGGCAAAAGTGCTTTGGGCCGCCCCCAGGGCAAGTGCCAGCAAGAAACATAGCAAGTTGACGCCCGGCCCAGCCAGGGAAACCACCGCCTGCCGGCAGTCTGGCAAGTTTTTCCCTTTACTGGGCACTACCCTGCACCCCAGCGCGGTAAGCGTTACCTGGGACGCATACACCCCAAATACCCACATGGCTGCCAGGTGGGCGCATTCATGTAAGATTACTGCCAGAAAACAGGCTGCGCCGCCACCCATACCGTTAAAAATACAGCAAAAGGCCAGCAGCGCGAAACAGGAAAAGTAGACCTGCACCTGACATTTCCCTATCGTTATCGTAATCACAGCATTTGTAGGGGCGCGGTATCTGCCTGGATGGGTGGCGTGGGGCTGGGGGATGGGGACGGCGTTGGGGATGGGGACGGCGCAGGAGCTGTCCCCTGCCACTGCGGCAGTTCTATTTCCTGGGCCATTTCGTTACCGTACCACTGGGAAATTTCCCGGTACTTCTCCTCATCGGTAAACTTAAAAAATACCAGTGCCAACAACGCCAGCGCGCAGATAACCGCCTGCAACAGCGGGGCCCCGCCCCACCCCCGCCTTGCCTCCACTTCCGGCGTTTCCCAAAATTCCTCCTGGGCCATGCTGTCCTCTTCGCCCAGGCTGTCTATCTCCCGTAATTTCTCCTGATCCTGCATTACAGTATAACACAGATCAGGCCGCTACAGCCGTCGTTGATGATCCGCTCGATGGTTTCCCGTACCTTCTCGCGGGCGTCATTGGGCATACGGTACAGTTTGTTGTGCATCCCCTCATTGACTAAGGAGTGCAGAGATTTGCCAAAAATGTTGGACTCCCAGATTTTCACCGGGTTTTCCTCAAACTCTTTGAGCAGGTACAGGACCAGTTCCTCCGACTGCTGCTCGGAGCCCACAATCGGCGTGATCTCCGTATTGATCTGGGTGCGGAGCATATGGATCGACGGCGCGGTGGCTTTTAGCCGGATGCCATACTTGCCGTTCTGCTTGAGGATCTGTGGCTCCTCCAGGGTCAATTCCTCCACTTCGGGCATGACGATCCCGTAACCTGTTTCCAGAACATCGTCATAGGCCTGGCGCAGCTTTTGGAATGTCTTTTTTATCTGGGTCATCTCGATCAACTGGGCCAGCAGTTCGGACTCGTCATGGATCTCCAACTCGGTCTTTTCGCTGAGTATCTTGTAGAACAGGGACTGGTCAAAAATCAGTTCGGCGCTGGCACAGCCGCTCCCTAGGTCGATCTTCCGCACGTTGACCGCCTGGATGGAGTCGCAGACCCGTACGCCGTCCAGCATACCCCGTACTTCCCGCATACGGCTAATGGCGCAACAGTCTTTGACCGCCCCAAATACAGAGGCGTACAGCCAATGGTCCGCGCCCAGCGAGGCCACCCAGCCAGGTACCGCCAATTCCACTTCCCGCACAGGGAACTGGTACAGCAAGCTGGCGATGATCTCCTTGATGTCCTGTTCGGTTATGTCAATACAGTTTACCGGCAACACCGGCACGCGATACTTCTCCGAAAGCCTTGCGGCCAGGGCCTTGGAGGACGGGTCGCCGGGTGATACGCAGTTCAGCAGCATGACAAAGGGGCGGCTGGTCTGGTTCAGTTCATCAATAACCCTTTCCTCGGCCTCCTCATACTCCTCCCGTGGGATGTCGCTGATGCTGCCGTCTGTCGTGATAACCAGGCCAATCGTCGAATGCTCGGTAATCACCTTTTTGGTGCCGATTTCCGCGGCCATATTAAAGGGGATGGGCTCATCGAACCAGGGGGTGCGCACCATGCGGGGCTGATCTTCCTCTATGTAGCCAATGGCGCTGGGGACTATATAGCCTACGCAGTCGATCATGCGCACATTGAACATGGCGTCGGTGTCTATCTGCACCGACACGGCCTGCTCCGGGATAAATTTGGGTTCTGTGGTCATGATGGTGCGGCCGGCGGAAGATTGGGGCAGTTCATCTACAGCCCGTTCCCGCTGGAGCCCGTCTGGGATATTGGGGATGACCACCGTATCCATAAATTTCTTGATAAAGGTGGATTTGCCGGTACGCACTGGCCCTACCACGCCGATGTAAATCTCCCCGTTCGTGCGGTCCTGTATATCTTTGTATACGTTGAAATCTTCCATACTCACAGTTTCCTTCCTTTCTGGGGCGTTTTGCATTTACCGGTTGCAAATAATGATGGGGCTGGCCTCCGGCACAATATCGTCAAACAGTTCGTTCTGGTTTCGGATATCCGCCAGTAGCGCCCGGTGGCTCTTGGCAATATCCCACAGCTTTTCCCCGGCAGAGGCATAGTATATAAGGAAACGGGGTTTTCCCTCAAAGCCGCCGGCTGTATCGTCCATCGCTGCCGATGTCAGGTACTTGACATTGTTTAGGCTCAGCAGTAAGGAACTGACCGTGGTTTCCACGGATATTTCTACGGTGTTCTTATCGGCGATACGGTATTCCCACAGGTCGGTGCGCCAGGTGGTATCCGCACGCTTGGCAAGCTGGTTATCCAGTTCGATGGTAAAATTGCGGTCAAACTGCTTTTCTGTATACAAAATACGCCCCTGGGCACTGACGTACAGCATACATATTGTATACTTAACACGGTAGTTCAGTTTCCCCTTCTCGCAAGCAGACTGCACTGTATCCTGCTCGCACCAGATGTCCAGGACTTTCTGGATCTCATCTTCCGTAACCGAAAGGCTGCACTTATTCTTCAGCACTTCCGTATTTTGCCCATGCAGCCGGGTAAAGGCGCTTTGGGCATATCGCAGTTCCAGCGGGGCCTTAACGGAGTAGGCATCGTCGATGATCTCCACTTCGCAAGTTTGATACAAAAAGGCCATCAGGAACACCTTTACCACCACACTCACGCTGGTATACTCCCCCACGTCGTCCTCCCTGGGCTGGATGCTGCTCTCACCGGTGACAATGCGCAGGTCGCAGATACAGCTTTCCTCTGCCCCGGCACACTCAATGACTTGGCTGAAATCGATGGAGGCAGACAGCTTTTCCACATTGGCACTGTCCACGGACGGTGTGTAAAGGAAGGAGATATCTGCGCTGCCATTTACCGTAAGCCGCTCCTCCGAGAGCCGGCTCTCAATCACCCGGCAGCTTACCTCCCTGCGCAAGATACTTTCAATGGGCGGTTTGCCGTTTTTGACCGGCAGGGTATCTTCAATGGTGAACTGGTGGCACAATGCGTTTACCGCCTGGTGCGCCTCAAAGCTCTCCCCCCGTTTCTCGATGGACTCATCCTCCAGGCTACAGGTGATCAGCTCCTTCTTCTGCACAACGGCCAGCACCTGTAGGGTAACGGCGGCATGAAGGTCTACCCGCCTGGCGCTGACCGCCCGGCAGGTCAGGTGTGAAACAGAGGCCTGCACACACGCAATGGCCTTCTCCTCTGCATTCTTTAGTTTGATGGAGGCTGTAAAGTCTTTGGTAAACTCACAGCAGCGAACCTGCTCCCCCTTTCCGTCCAGATAGAGCACCCGGACATCACATACACCGTCGCAGGTCAGGGTATCGCCGGTAATCAAGTAGGATGAAACTTCCGGCACGACCCTGCACTTAAGTATTTTCTGAATATCTGCGCAGTAATCAGGCAGATTGTATTCGGTGTCTATCGGCGTTTCGTAATGGCCGTCAAATACTGGGTCGAAATATTCGTAGGGCGCGGTCTTGATTTGAGCCTGCATACAGCATCCTCTCCTTTGGCTTTCTTACCTAATATGTATGCGCCCCTGGCCCAAATATGCGGACTTCCCTTTTTATAAAGAAAAATCCGCCGGAACCGGGGGAGGAACCCCGCTGTCCGGCGGACAAATAAGTAATTTTACACTTCTTCTACTTTGCGGATACCGTAAAGCTTTCTGAGGAAAAAGCCCCAAAACCCCTTGCGTTTTTCCAAAATGACGACCTTCATGCTGATACCTCCCACTTAGTACCGTAATAACGAGATACCCAGGGCCACTAAGATCACCGCAGACAAAAACAGCGCAAAGCCCATCGGGCAAAAGCAGGAAACAGTCATCCCCAAACCAAAGCACACGGTACACATATGACGGCAGTCACGGTCTTTTATGCAGGTGCATCTGAACTTGTGCTTTGACATGGCATTCGACCTCCCGGCTGATTGGCTCGTTATTCCAGTATACACAGCCAGAGGAAAAGTGTTACTGGGTAACCACCACCAGCGCCGACCCGTTATGTACCCGGACCTCCGCCGGGTCTTCCGCCACCTGGTTGCTGATCCCCATAGGGAACCCGCCGCAGCTAAGCTGCTCCCGGTTTAGCGGGTATTGCAGGCCCAGGTAGCTAACCGTACAGGCCGAACCGTTATAGGGGAACACCGACACCGTGGCCCCCATCATGTTGGTCATTTTCAGCCTTTCATCGTGCAAAAGGAATACTTTGGTGTGGGCATCCGCCATAATGCCATGCCCCCCGTGCTCGCGGATGTACTGTAGTACTTCCAGGTTGGCCAGGCTGTGGTCAAAACGTTCTCCACCCAGGCAGCCCAGCAGCAAAAAGCTGCGAAAGCCCATGCTAAAGCCCCTCAGCACCGCAAACATGGTGTCGGTTACATCCTTCTCCACCGGCAATGTCAGGCATTTCACCGTGTCCGGGGGCGGCTCCTTAGCAGAGTCGAAATCCCCCACCACCAGATCCGGCTGTATCCCGGCTTTCAGCGCGCTCTCATAGCCTGCGTCGGCACAGATCACATAATAATGCCTGGGGTTAAACTCCTTAAAAACCTGCCGGCTGTTGATAGGCGCGGCCCCAATGATCATACAAGCTTGCTTTTCTGCTCCCATTGTTTTACATCCTTTATCTCTTGATACATCGCCGTGTAGCTTTCCAGCCGGGAACGGGCGACATTTCCCTCATCCACTGCCCGCAGGACGGCGCAGCCCTTTTCGCAGGTATGCGAACAAGAACTGAACCGGCACGTTTCGGCCAGTGCTTCCATTTCCCTAAACCCATGAATAAGCTGTTCTTTGTCTGTCAGCCGGTACTTTTCTATATCAAAGGTGGAAAAACCCGGCGTATCTGCCACATAGCCTCCGGCCTCCAGGGGGAAGAAAGCCACCTCGCGGGTGGTATGCCGCCCACGGCCCAGTTTCTGGCTGATCTCCCCCGTTTTAAGCTGAAGGTCCGGAAAAGCTGCATTCAACAGGGTAGACTTCCCCACCCCGGAGTTCCCAATAAAAGCCGAAACCTTTCCCATCGCCAACGCCCGTATATGGTCCACACCCTGGCCGGTTCTGGCGCATACCGCGCAACAACTGATCTTAGCCAGCCGGTAGGCCCCCAACAGTTCCTCAGGGGCGCCCAGATCGGCTTTGGTAAATACAACCACCGGCTCTATCCCGTTTAACTCAGCCACTGCCACAGTTTTGTCAATCAGCAGCATATGGGGGGCAGGCTCTTGCAGGGAGGCCACAATAAACAGGCGCTCCAGATTGGCCAGTGGCGGCCGTACCAGGTGGCTTCTGCGGGGCAATATCTCTGTTAGTGCCCCGGTCCCGTCCGGCGCCGTGGTAATCGCTACCTGATCCCCCGCGCAGGGCGAAACGCCCTCTTTGCGGAACCGCCCTCTGGCCCGGCAGACAAACCGGCCCTCGTCCGTTTCCACTGTATAAAAGCCGCCTATGCATTTTAGGACAAAACCCTTTAATTCCATACGCCTGTTCTCAGTTCCCCGAGGGCTGGATGTCCCCGCCGGTCCCGTCCTGGAGCGGTTCATCGCTGCTGTCCGGCTCAGGCTCGCTTTCAGGCGGTGTAAATTCGAACTCCTGGGTGATCTTGGCCTCTTGTGTGTCAAAGTTGAAGGTAAGATACATATAGTCCTGATCGTTCAGCCGCACCACCACATTCTCTTCCCCCGAGGTGCCCGTAAACGACAGCTCGTAGCTGCCAACATAGGCGGGGTTAACGGTGCGTTCCTCGGTCACTACACCGTTGCGGTACACCTTTAGGCTTACATCCATATTCACCGAGCCAGGCAGGCTGATGGTCCTGGATACAGTCTTGGTGGCATTTTTGCCGGTACTTACCACCAAATCTACCGTAGCGCCCTCAGACACTTCAGCCCCCGGCACCGGGTTGGTGCTGATGACGGTGTCTTTATCCTGGGTGCTGCTGTCGTCATAGACCACATTCCCTACCTTCAACTTGGCCTCTTCCAGCAACGTCGTTACCTCGTACAGGGTCTTACCTTGTAGGCCGTCGGGGACGTGTACCTTCTTGGTGGCGGGCCCCTTGCTAACATTGACGGTCACTGTGCTCCCCACGTCTACCATGGTGTTGGCCTGTGGGTTGGTGGAAACCACTTTGCCAATTTCAATCTCGTCATCCGCAACGGACTCCACCTTGTATTTAAGGTTGCTTTCCTTCAGCATGGCTACAGCATCCGCCTGGGACCAACCCTTCATCTCCGGCACCGGCACCTGCTCCACCTTGCCGTTGACCTGCAATTCAACCTCCGAGCCCTTCTTCACCATAATCCCCTTAGCAGGCGACTGGCGCATGATTTGCCCGGTGGGCAAGTCGGGGTCATTGCCCTCTGTGCGCTTAAACTTGAAGTTCTCAGTGTACTCCGGGTTTGCCAATACTTCATCATACAGCTTTCCCACAAAATCCGGCAACTCGATCTGTTCATCTGCCGGCGGGGTCAGCATAGTATCCCAGTTTTTCAGCAGCCAAACCGCTGCTACCGCCATAATTACGATGATGGCTGCAACAATGACACCTTTCACCACCATAGCCCCTCTGGCTCCGCGGCGGGCACGCACATACTCCTCTTCGTACTCGTAGCTGTCATTATATTCGGGCGTAAACCGGGTGGAGTCATACGAATCGATATTCCGGGGCGCGTCATAGGCGCTGGAACGGATGGGCTGGATATCATAGTGGAACACCATACCCGGATTCCGGCGGAACTGGTCAATGTCATCCAGCATTTCCCCCGCAGACTGGAAACGGTCTACGGGGTTTTTCTCCATCGCCTTCATGGTAATCTGCTCCAGCCCTCTTGGCAGATTGGGGTTTAACTCCCTGGGCATGGTCGGCTTGACCTGAAGCTGCATCAGGGCAACGGAAACCGCGTTGTCCGCCACAAAGGGCAGTTTCCCGGTGATCATCTCATACAGCATCACGCCCACGGAATAGATGTCGGCCTTGTTGGTAATATAGTCGCCCCTGGCCTGCTCCGGCGCAATGTAATGTACCGAGCCGATGGCCTTATCCGTCATGGTCTGGGTTTCGCTTTGGGAAAACCTGGCAATGCCAAAGTCTGTCACCTTAATGGTGCCGTTTTGTAACAGCATAACGTTTTGGGGTTTGATGTCCCGGTGGATGATCCCCTTTTCATGGGCGTGCTCCAGGGCCATTAAGATCTGGATGGTGAAATGCAGCGTTTCATCCCAGCGGATGGCGCCCTCCTGCTCGATATATTGCTTGAGGGTGATACCGTCAATGTATTCCATCACAATATACTGTAACCTATCCCCAAAGCTTACATCGAAAACCTCCACGATATTGGGGTGGGACAGCAACGTAATGGCCTTTGCTTCATTGCGGAACCGCCGCAGGAAGTCGCTGTTGTCCGAAAACTCTTCCTTCAAAATCTTAATAGCAACCCAGCGATCCTCCACCCGGTCGTAAGCCCGGTACACACAGGCCATACCGCCCATGCCTACCAGGTTGTGGATCTCATACCTTCCGTCCAACCGTTTGCCGATGAATTTATCCATAACAACTCCCCCGTTTCCTATCAGGTATTGTTTACCACCGCAACGGTGATATTATCCGCTCCGCCGCAATCTACCGCGTAGCGAACCAACTGGCCGGTCAGTTTCTCTCCGCTGCCGCCATGTTTCTCTATATATTCTTCCAGCATACTGTCCTCCATATAGCCGGTCAGGCCGTCCGTGCAGGCCAGGGCCACGTCGCCGGAGTGGAAATCCCATACAGAGTAGTCTGCGGAAACAGCGTCATGCACACCCAACACCCGGGTAATGATGTTACGGCGGGGATGGGTGCGGGCTTGCTCCTTGGTGATCTGCCCAAAATTCACCAGATCCTGTACATAGGAATGATCCATGGTAAGCTGGGTAAGCCCCCCACGGTTTTTCAGGTAAGCCCGGCTGTCACCGACATGGGCCACGTGCAACTGGCCTTTTGCCGCCAGCAAGACCACTGCCGTGGTGCCCATGCCCCGCAGTTCTGCCTTCTCTTTCGCTGTTTCAAATATAGCGGTATTGGCCCGGTATATGGCATTGACCAGCATACTTTTGATGCTGCCAGGGCTCATGTCCTCTGCGTAATGGCTGGTCAGTTGTTCTTCTATCTGCTCAACCGCAATACTGCTGGCTATGTTGCCCCCATTGGCCCCACCCATGCCGTCGCAGACCACCGCCCAGGCGCTGTCCTGCGAGAACAGCCCGCACCGGCAGGCGTCCTGGTTCGTACTGCGCACCGGGCCTGTATCTGTGGCAAAATCAACCCTCATATCCGTTCCCTCCTTCATATTTTCGGCGAAGCTGCCCACAGGAAGCCTCAATATCTGACCCAAGCGTTCTACGTACTGTAGCGGTACAACCGCCAGACTCTATAATAGCCGCAAAACGTTTCAGGCTTTCGGCACTGCTTTTACGGTAGCCCGTGCCTGTCACGTCATTCACCGGGATCAGGTTCACATGGGCCGGCATCCCCCGCAGTTTCCGTACCAGCTCCCTGGCGCACCAGTCCATATCGTTCACGCCATGGATCATCGCATACTCAAAAGATATTCTCCTGCCTGTTTCTTTAGCATAAAACCGGCAGGCTTTCAGCAGTTCATCCATATTCCAACGCCGGTTTACCGGCATAGTCTGGTTTCTGATCTCATCATTCGGCGCGTGCAGGGAAACAGACAGGGTTATTTGCAGCTTTTCCCCGGCCAGTTGATAGATTTTATCAACAAGCCCACAAGTAGAAAGGGAAATATGCCGCATCCCTATATGCATCCCCTCCGGGTGGGAAACCAGTTGGAGAAAGCGCAGTACATTTGCATAGTTGTCCATCGGCTCCCCCATGCCCATCAACACAATGTTGGATACCCTTATCCCTGCGTCCCGCTGGGCGGCCTGGATCTGGCCCAGCATTTCTGCGGGCAGCAGGTTACGGGAAAAGCCCCCCTGCCCGGTGGCGCAAAAGCTGCAATTCATTTTACACCCAACCTGGGTAGAAATGCAAATGGAATACCCGTGGTGGTAGCACATCAAAACAGATTCCACCAACTGGCCGTCTGACAACCGGAAGAGGTATTTCACCGTGCCATCCTTGGAAACCCGTTTCCCCAGCACCTCTACAGAGGGGATCCAGTACCGCTCAGCCAGTCCGGCCCGCAGGTCTTTGGAGAGGTCGGTCATTGCAGGGAAATCCTCCACACCCCGGTGCAGCCACCGAAATACCTGCTTGGCCCGGAACCCCGGCAGCCCGGCAGCCCGGAAAGCCTGCTCCAACTCTTCTAATTGCATGGACTTGATGTCAACTTTTTCCAACTGTCTGCCCCTATCTCAAAGTTTTCGGAAAGCTGCCGCAAAAAAGCCGTCTGATGCCCCAGAAAACGGGGCCATTGTCAGCATATAGTCCGGTTCATGGTGCCAATGCTCTAACCCAAGTTCTATCTTTATCGGCGTAAAGCCGTTATTTTCCTTTAAAAAGCGTGCTGCAACCTGCTCATTTTCTGCCGGATTCAGGGTGCAGGTAGCGTATACCAGCATACCGCCCGGCCGTACTTTTTGGCTTGCCTGCCGCAAAATAGCATACTGTAGCGAGGGCAGCCCCTTTATTGTGTCCAAATCCCTATAGCGGATTTCCGGCTTTCGACGGATTACCCCAAAACCGGAACATGGCACGTCGCAAAGCATCTTATCCACCTGTGGTATCTTCTCAAACTCCTTTGTAGCGTCATGGACCAGGGGAACAACATTTTCCAGCCCCAGCCTTTTCGACCCGGAACGTATCAGCCTGACCCGGCTCTCATAAAGGTCAGCCGCATATACTTTCCCCCCGGCCGCGCCCTGTGCCAGTGTAAAGGTTTTCCCACCGGGTGCCGCGCAGCAGTCGCAAATCCTCTCCCCAGGCTGCGGGGACAGCAGCCTGCACACCAACTGTGCAGATAAATCCTGCACATGGAACAGCCCGTCCTTAAATGCGGTGAGTTCCGTGGGGGTACCGCAATTCTCTATGACAGCGGCATATTCCAGTTTCTGCAAAGCAGCAAGCTTTACGCCTTCGGTTTCTAGCCTCGCTTTTAGCTGTGTGGCATCACCCTTAGCCGTGTTAAGGCGGATAAAGGTTTTCGGCCTTTCCATCATACTATCCAATAGTTTCCGTGTCAAGTCATCGCCATAACTTTCTTGCCACAGGCGGATCAAATCCTCCGGCACAGAGTAACGCAAACTTAGCCCACGGACGTCCTGTCCTGTAGGCAAGGTGATATCTCCCTTCCGGCGGAGCAGCCCCCGTAACACACCATTCACAAAGCCGGCAAGATGGGGTTGCCCCAAAGCCTTGACCGCATCCACCGTTTCGTTCACCGCTGCCGGTGCGGGTATCCGGTCCAGGAACAGTATCTGATAAGCGGCACTGCGCAGCGCCCACATAGCCAGTGGCTCTACCCGCTTGCCCGGTTGCTTGAAACAGTGGTGCAGGTAATAGTCCAAAGTCAAGCGCCGTTCCAATGTACCATAAAAAATAGTAGAGGCCAATGCACGGTCCCGCCCACCCAGGCTAGACCCCGCCAAAGCTTTATCCAGCACAATATTCGAGTAGCCTTCTTTTTTCTCCATCCGTAAAAGTGCCTGTAAAGCGATTATCCTGGCAGTCTGGTTTATTAATTTCATTTTTGGTTCGCTTTCCCTTACCAAGTATCTGGTTTTCTGTAAAGTTTATCTCTTTGCGCGATGCCCCCGTTCAAGGTTCCATGCACAACGGATGCCCCAACAAGTAGCTTTTGCCACTCATGCGTTTCCCATTCCCGGCCTGTAGTTCTGTAATGACCAGCGCATCTTGCCCGCAATAAATGCCCAATTCCCCGCCTGTTTCAAACGCCGTGCCCGCCGGGCCCTGTTTGCCGATTACCCGTGAACCCAACAACTTTACGCGCTCTCCGCCCAAGGCCGTTACCGCGCATGGCCAGGGGTTCAGCCCGCGGATCCAATCATGTACCTCTTGGGCCGGCCTGTTCCAGTTAAGTACAGACATCTCCTTGGTAAGCATAGGGGCCTGGGTTGCCTCCTCATGGTTTTGGGGGATCCGGGTAAGCCCACCCTGTTCCAGCCTGTCCAATGTTTCTATCAGTAAAGCAGCGCCCAATCCCTTCAGCCGGTCAAAAAGCTCGCCTGCTGTTTCCTCCGGCCCAACCGGCGTTTCGCTTTTCATAAGCATATCGCCGGTATCCATCCCCTCAGCCATAAACATGGTCGTCACACCTGTGGTTTTCTCCCCGTTCAGCACTGCCCACTGGATGGGCGCGGCCCCCCGGTATTTTGGTAAAAGTGAGCCATGCACATTGATGCAGCCCCATTTTGGTATTCCCAACACCCTGGGTGGCAGTAACTTCCCGTAAGCCACTACAACAATCACATCCGGCGCTAATTCCTCCACGGTGTCCTGCGCCTGGCTGTCCCGTAGGGTAGCTGGCTGAAAAACCGGCAACCCAAACTGCAAAGCAAGTTCCTTTACGGGTGGCGGTTGCATTTTGTGTCCCCTGCCTTTCGGCTTATCCGGCTGTGTAAATACGCCGCAAATCTGGTGCCCACGGTCGATCAGGCTTTGTAATGACGGAACCGCAAAATCAGGCGTCCCCATAAATACAATGCGCATCCTGGCCCTCCTTTATTTCTCTTTCAACTCTTCCAGTTCTTCCCTCGTAAGCATCCGGTTGGCTTTGTCCGTAAAAATCACACCATGCAGATGGTCGATCTCATGGCAGAAAGCCCGGGCGCACAGTTCCTCGCCGGTAACCTCAAACCACTTCCCCTTGCGGTTCTGGGCCTTAACGGTCACTTTCATAGGCCGTGTGACCTCTCCCCATTCGTCCGGCAGAGAAAGGCAGCCTTCCGGTCCTGTCTGTTCCCCCTCCACGGCGATGATCTCAGGGTTGATCATCTCAATGGGCCCATCGCCCACATCAACAATACATACTTGGCGCAGCACCCCCACCTGAGGGGCTGCAAGCCCAGCGCCGTTTGCCTCATAAAGGGTATCTTGCATATCGTCCAGCAACTGGTGCAGTTTTCGGTCAAACTTTTCTACCGGGCGGCACATCTTTGTCAATACGTCGTCTCCAAACTTCACTATATTCCTTATAGCCATGCTTACGTCATATCCTTTCAGATGAAAACTTTCTATATGTCAAAACAAGGCAGCCTTTACATCACCCGCACAGGGTTCGGGTCTGCATAAACTGTAACTTGCTGAAATTCTTTAAGCCCTGCAAAATGGCCCAGCAGTTCGGCAATCATGTTCCGCAGCCGCGGGGAATTCCTGCACTTGATAATAAGCTTATACCGGTATTTCCCCCCCACCCTGGCAATGGCAGCCGGAGATGGCCGCAATACCCGCAGGGGCAGTTCCCGGTACTCTTTTTCCGCCCGATCGCCTAACTCTTGTAGAAAGCGCTCCGCCGCCAACCGGGTCAACGGCTCCTCCATACCTACAAAACCGACCAGCAGTATGTCCACAAAAGGCGGGTAGAGCAGGCCCTTCCTATAGGCCAACTCCTGCCTGGCAAAGCCAAAATAGTCCTGTTTTGCCGCGAGATGCAGGACAGGGTTTTCCGGGGTAAATGTCTGTATAACCGCCCGTCCCGGATACTTGCCTCGCCCGGCACGGCCTACCACCTGGGTAAGCAAATCAAACGTCCTCTCATTGCTGCGAAAATCATCACTGTAAAGCGCCTGGTCAGCCGAAAGCACCCCCACCAGCGTGACGTTTTCAAAGTCCAGCCCTTTGGCCACCATCTGCGTACCCACCATCACGTCGTATTCCCCCCTGGCAAACTCCTCCAGCCTTCGTTCCAGCGCATACCGCCCGGACATGGAATCCGTGTCTACCCGCAGGATCCTGGCCTCCGGCAGCAGTTCCCGTAGCTGTTCTTCCGCCTTCTGGGTCCCTACCCCCCGGAAGGCCAAGCTTTCACTACCGCAGGAGGGGCATATTTTCAACATGGGGGTAGAATACCCGCAATAATGGCACATCAGCCGTCGGTTGGCACTGTGGTAGGTTAGGGAGATACTACAGTTCGGGCAACTGATGACCTCCCGGCAAGAACGGCAACTGGCAAATGTATGGTACCCCCTCCGGTTCAGCAACACAATGGATTGTTTCCCTTTTCGGAAGTTTTCCACCAGCGCCTCGCCCAATGCCATGCCGATAGCGCTCTCGCCACCAGGGCAATCCTCCCAGTTCATGTCGGCCAGTTCTACCTGCGGCATTTCCGCCTGGCCAAAGCGGCCGTCCAGCTTGTGGAAGAGGAACTTCCCCGTACGTACCATGTAATAGCTTTCAATCGAAGGGGTAGCGGAAGACATCAGGCAAAAAGCGCCGGCCTTTGCGCAGCGGTAACGGGCTACTTCCCTGGCGTCAAAGCGGGGGCTGGCCTCAGACTTATAGGTATGCTCCTGCTCCTCGTCAATTACAATCAGCCCCAAATTTCTCACCGGCGCAAACACCGCAGAGCGGGTCCCTACAGCAATTTTCGCCTCTCCACGGCGCACCCGTTTCCATTCGTCCAGCCGTTCCCCTAAGGAAAGCCTGCTGTGAAAAACAGCTACACGGTCGCCAAAACACTGTTGAAACAGCCGCACAGTCTGCCCGGTTAATGAAATCTCCGGCACCATCACAATGGCTCCCCGCCCCTGGGCCAACACATACTCGATCAGCTTAAGGAAAACAGAGGTTTTACCACTGCCGGTCACGCCATATAGCAGCGCACACCGCCGCCCTTCCCGCGCCTGCTCGAATTCGCGGCACAAACCGTCCAGCGCCCGCTGCTGGGAAGGGGAAAGCACCAGATCCTCCAAATGGCCGGATGTACCGGCAGCCTGTTCCGGCCTGCGGTACAGTTCGTATTCAAAGACCTCGGCAGCCCCCTTGGCGGCCAGTGCCTTCACCACCCCGGAGGACGCCCCCGTAAAGTAGCACAGTTCCTTTTCCGTAGCCTCCCCCACGTCCAGCAGCACCTGGTATACCTCCCTCTGCCGGGGGGTAAGCTTGCCGTCAAACGCCGTCACTGGCCGTACCATTTTTGCCACCGCGTCCTGTACCCGGCTCGTGGCCAGGTTAACCTTACAGACCACGCCTTTTTCCAGCAAAGCCTGAAACGCCGGGTTGTCCTGGGTGATCCCCAGGGCACGGGAGAGTTTTTCAAATGGGACAGCCTTCCCTGCCGTACGTAAGGCCGTAATGATCTGCCAGGATAGGCCGTCCCACGCTTCCCGGTCAAAGTCCGTAAAACCCTGATCCAACAAGTAGCTGTCCCTCACTCGGAACTGTAACCCGGCAGGGATCATCTGCTTGACCGTGCTGAAAAGTGTGCAAAAATAGCGGTTTTTCATCCACAGGGCAAGCGCAAGTTCCCCGCCGTCCAGCACGGGCTCCTTGTCCAGAACAGTGTGCACGGCTTTTAGGTGCCCCTCTTCCTGGCCGCCCAGGGCGAAAACCATGCCCACCCGCTCCCGGTTCCCCGTGCCGAACGGGACCATGACCCGTACGCCGGGCCGCACACGGTCCTGCAACGGCTCCGGCACCCGGTAGGTAAACAGCTTATCAAAATGGTACACTGTGTTCTCCACAGCCACCTGGGCCAGGCCGGTCATCCTTCCAGTTCTTCCGGCTCCAGGATACGGTAACGGTCCTGCACAAAATCCTGCACGGCCAGGTCGACCGGCTTATCTACCAGTTTGTCGCCGGAAAGCTCGGCCTTTTCAGAGATCTGCCGGGCGCGTTTGGCCACGGCAATCACCAGTGAATACTGGTTCATATGGGGTGTTTTAATAATGTTTGCAGATGGTTTCAGCATGGTGCTACCACGTTCCTTTCTCAACAAAATAATTTCTCAGCCTATCATATATCCAAAACCCGCTGGATAAAGCCGGGGTTTCTGGCACATTTACATTTTTCGCTGCGAAGGATAGCCTGCATATCCGCCACCGCATCCTCCAGCCTGTCATTGACAACCACATAATCATACTGCTCCGCGTGGGGCAGTTCCCGGCGCGCTGTTTCCAAACGTTTGCGCACCGTGGCGTCATCCTCTGTCCCCCTATCCCGTAGGCGCTGCTCCAACACCTCCATAGAGGGCGGCGTAATAAATACCGATACACAATCCGGCGCCAGCTTTTTGATCTGGGCCCCGCCCTGCACATCGATCTCCAGCACCACATCCCAACCTTCCGAAAGCCACTTCTCTACCGGGGCCTTGGGGGTGCCATAGCAATTCCCCACATATTCCGCGTGCTCCAGCATACTGCCGCTGTCTACCAGCCCCTGGAATTCCTTCCGGCTGATAAAATAGTACTCCCGCCCGTTCTCCTCCCCTGGCCGGGGCGGCCGGGTGGTCGCGGATACAGACATCCGCAGGTTCTGGTCCTGCCGGAACCACTCCTTCAGTATGGTCCCTTTGCCCCCAGCGGAAGGCGCGGAAACCACCAGTAAAAGCCCTCTGCTCATGTTACTCTCCCTCTCCTGTCAAATCCTCTTTTCCGTTGAACCTGCCGGCCACGGTTTCCGGCATAATGGCTGAAAGCACCACGCTGCCGCTGTCCATAATAATCACCGTCTTTGTCTTGCGCCCAAAAGTCGCGTCGATCACAGCCCCTCTCTCCCTGGCCTCCATCACCAGGCGCTTGATCGGGGCAGACTCATTACTGACAACCGCCACCACCTTATCCTCCGAAACCATGTTGCCAAACCCGACGTTTACCAGCCTCACAGGCCCAGCCTCCTCGCTATACAGGGTCACTCCACATTCTGCACCTGTTCCCGAATCTTTTCTATCTCCGCCTTCATATCCACCACCAAATAGGCAATCTCCGTGTCCTGTGATTTGGAGCCGATGGTATTCGTTTCCCGGTTCATCTCCTGCACCAGGAAATCAATTTTGCGCCCTACCGGCTCGGTCGACTCCACCAGCCGCCCCAACTGGGCAAAGTGGCTTTTCAGCCGTACGGTTTCCTCGTCCACCGCAGACTTATCGGCAAAGATGGCCACCTCGGTCAGTAACCGCTGTTCATCCATGCGGGTATCCCCCAACAGTTCCTGTATCTTGGCGGCAAGCCGTTCCCGGTACCGCGCCACGGCCTGGGGGGCCAACTGCTCCACTTTTTCTATCATGGCCAGAATATTCCCTGCCTTCTCCAAAATGTCCGCCTTCAGCAGGGCGCCTTCCGCCACCCGCATCTCCATAAAAGAGTCCACCGTGGGCCCCGCCACTGCCAGTACGGCAGCCCATACCGCGTCCTCATCTTCGGGCGTTTTATGAATAGCAAAAACATCCTGGTACCGGCTCAACTGCGCAAGGCTGGGCCCGTCAGGCAGGTTATAACTCTCCTGCAACTCCAACAGCGCTTTGTAATAACCCGCCGCCAAAGCATGGTTTACCTGCACCTGCACGCTGGTTTCCTCCAGGTTCTCTATCTGCAAAAATACATCCACTTTCCCCCGGACGATCCGTTGCTGCAAGTAGCTTTTCAACCTATCCTCCAAAAACACATACCCACGGGTGATCCGCGTGTTCATCTCAAAAAACTTGTGGTTAACGGACCGCATCTCAAACACAATGCGATGCCCGTCCACCGTTGCCTCTCCACGTCCAAAGCCGGTCATACTTTTCAGCATTGCCACACACTCCATCCTTCGGCAGCCTAAAGGGAATAAACCCCTAACTTAGAAATTTTACCATTTTCCAGGCTTTCATGCAACAGCTTTCCCAAAGTTTTCATAGATTTTTAAGAAAAGCCCGCGGCACAGTCAGGTGCCGCAGGCAGTTTTGCTAAGAATAATCATATTTTACAATGGTTCCCATAGGCGTAAAGGCATGATTTTCGTCCTGGTCAAACCCTCTGGCGTGAAAAAAACCGAAAAAGTCCGGGAAAGCTGTTTCAATTTCGTTTGCGCCAAAGGTTTCCCCATAAGAGGCCGCCGCGCGCATAAGGGAGTCCAGGATAAAAACCTCCTCCCCCTTCGGCTGCCTGGAAACGTCATATCCCTCTGCATATAGCCGCAAAATGCGCAAACAATCCCCTTCCAGCTCCAAAGCCACCCAGCCCAAAACCGTGCCGCGCTCCCGCATTGCCAGCACCCGTGCCGCCGGGCCGGCGCCTTTCACCTGGGACAGGAGCCCTTTTTCTTCCTCCCGATCCACCACAGGCAAGATTTCAATCATCTAAAGCCCCTCCTTTCCATGGAGTTTTGTAAGGTACTTCTGAAAATATGCCGGCAACGGGGCCACAAATTCCTGGTAAACGCCGCTGCGGGGATGCACAAACCCAATCCGCCCGGCGTGCAGGCACTGCCCGTGCAGTTCCGTAATGGCCTTTTTCGGTCCATATACCAAATCTCCTGCCACAGGATGCCCCAAGCTGGCCATGTGTACCCGGATCTGATGGGTCCGGCCTGTTTCCAGCCGCAGGCGCAGGTAGGTAAAGCCGTGCAGGCGTTCTTCCACATAATAGTGCGTTACAGCCTCCCTGGCCGTAGGCGAGCCACGCAGCACCGCCATTTTTTTACGCTCTGTAGGGTGCCGGCCGATGGGCGCGTCCACTTTCCCACTGTCCTCCCGGATATTCCCGTAAACCAGAGCCCGGTATTCCCTGGTCAGGCTGTGGGCCTTGATCTGCTCCGCCAGGCCACGGTGGGAAAAATCATTCTTGGCCACAAGCAGCAACCCACTGGTGTCCTTGTCAATCCGATGGACAATGCCCGGGCGCAGTACGCCGTTTATGCCCGAAAGGCTGTCCCCGCAATGGTCCATCAGGGCATTCACCAGCGTGCCGGAATAGTTCCCCGGCGCAGGGTGCACCACCATCCCTTTTGGCTTGTTGACAACCAGCAAGTCGCTGTCCTCATACACAATGTCCAGTGGGATGCTCTCCGGGACAATATCCGGCGCCTGGGGCTCCGGCAGCATTACCCGGATTTCCTGCCCCTGGGAAAGCTTTGCGCTTTTTGCCAACACCTTCCCGCCGGATATCACCAGCCCCTGCCCAATCAGGTTCTGTACCGCCGAACGGCTCATCCCGTCCAGCCTATCTGCCAGCAGCTTGTCCAGGCGTACGCCACTGCCGGCAACCGTAAGCAGTATTTCACCGCCCATCGCGTTCCCTCACTCCCGCTCCTGCTGGGTTTCCGTATCCTCCGCGCCCTCCGAAACAGCCGCAAGCGCTCGTTTCTCCCTGTGCGTAATAAGCAGGTAATGCAGCACAAGGAAACAGGCGCCTACCGTCACACAGCAATCCGCCACATTAAAGATATAGTGGAAAAACTCCACATGGATAAAATCCACCACATAACCCCTGGTAATCCGGTCGATCAGATTGCCCAGGCCGCCCGCAAGCAGCAAAGCCGCAGCGGTATAGCTAAATGCACTGTGCTGCTTATACCAAAACAGTCCCGCCAAAATGCCGGCCGTCACCAGCAGGGTCAGCACCATCACCACCCCGATAACGTCCCCCAGCAAGCCAAAAGCCGCCGCGGGGTTTTCCAGGTAGCTGAATTCCAAGAAACCAGGGATCACCGCCATGACCTGCCGGCCCTTGCCCTTGAGTTCGTTTTCCACCGCAAATTTTGTTACCTGATCCAGGATTATCAACAGCGCCGCCCCAACCAGTACAGCGGCCTTTTTATAGCTATCGGTTTTCAAGCGTATCTCCCTTCCCGCCAGCCTTACCGCTTGCGCCTGCGGCCGTCTATCTCAACCCCGTCGCCAAAGGGCAGGTTGCTGTAGTGGCTGCTCTTCTCCCGGCGCAATGCTTCAGGGATGTTGCTGTGCGCGTTCAAGTCTATGCCCACTGCGGACAAGCCTGTGTCCTCCATATAATCCGCCGGCGGCTGCGAGGGCTGTAGCTGCTCCTGCACATAATTCACCCGGTCATTCAACGTACGCACCGGCGGCTGGGGCTGCTCCTGCCGTGTGTGAGCCGGCAGGGGCTCCTGGCTTACAGGCGGGCGCGTTTCCCGCTTGGGGGGCGCAGGCTCCCGCCGCGGCTGGGGCACAGGGGCAGGTTCCTCTATGGGCGCACGGTATATCTCACGGGGCTCCGCCTCCTGTACAGGCGGCTGTGGTTCCACCGGGACGGGGGCTGGCATCTCCACCCTGGGCGGTTCAGGCTCTACCACCGGCGCCGGCGGTTCCGGCTGGCGCACGGGCTCTGGCGGAGGCGCCGGCTCAAAGCGCTCCTCCTTCTGGCGGAACACAGGGATATGGTCAATACACTCCAAATGCTTTTTGTACATCTCCAGCAAAGAGGAACGGAACGCCGTCACCTGGCGCTTGATCTCCTCCAGTTCCGACTTCTTTGATTCCGCCTGCCGGGTATATTCCTGCACCGCTTTCGCGGCGTCCTCCTGGGCGTGGCTTGTAATACGCCGGGCCTCCTCGTTGGCCTCCAGCAGCTTGGCCTCTGCCTGGGCCCTGGCATCCTGCAAAATAGCGTCCGCCTTTTGCTGCGAGTCCTTCACCAGGTCCTTCGACATCCGCTGCGCGTTGATAATCGCCTCTTTGATCCCTTCCTCTTCCTCCCGGTAAACCTCTATTTTCTGGGCAAGTATGGATAATTTCCGCTGTGCGTCGGCGCTTTTGGCGGCAAGGTCCGCATTCAGCGCCGCCATTTCCCCGGCCTGCTTAACCGCCGCGTCCCGCTCCCCCAGCAGTTCCTGGAAAGACGCGGCAACCTGGTCGATAAAATTGTCCACATCCTCCGGTTTATAGCCGGAAAACCCGGCCTTTCCAAAACTTACCTCGTTTATTTCCTTTACCGTCAGCATTCGGAAGTTCCTCCCCTATTGGTATTTCCTACATTCCACAGTCAAGCGGCCCTTGCCAGTCAAAGGCCCCAAACGGTCTACAACAAACTTCCCGCAGCCTCTTATGGAAAGAATGTCATTCTCCTCAACCCGACAGTCCGTTTCCAGTATTTCCTGATGGTTAACCGCCACCAGCCCAGCCGTAATCATCCCGGCGGCTTTCTCCCGGCTGGTACGGCACAGCAGGGCCGCCATACAGTCCAGCCGGTTAGAGGCTACCACGCCCTTAACAGGCTTATACGTCCGTATCAGCGGCAAAGGCGCCTCATATCCCGCCGATATCTTAACGCCTACCCGCCCTATTTTCTTTATGTTGTCCAAAAAGTACCGGCTCATTTCCTCCCGGACAAAAACCACACAGCGTCCTTCCCCTATCAGGATATCCCCCACCACTTCGCGCTCGATCCCCAGCCCCATAAAGGACCCCAGGAAATCCCTGTGCCCCAGCTTATCTTCCTTACGGTAGGTCAGGGTCAGCGGGGCGATCGGGAAAGCCTCTGCGTCCGCCTCCATGTAATCCGGGAAAAAGCCCGCCATCACTCTTTCCGCCTCTGGATGCCCGCCCCACAGCAGGGTATTCCCCCCGCCTTTTCCAAGCTGTTTCTGACAAAAAGCTGCCTGGCTCTCATCCAAAAAGCCTAAAAAGCACGGCCTGCGGCGGGCAGCCCGCAAGCAGTCCTCTATTTTCGCCTGTAACAGCGCTGTATTCCCTTTTTTCTCCATAGCTAAAAGTATATCCCGTTATTTTCCAGCTCATCCAAAAAAATCTCGCCGGTCAGGTCAACGGTATAGGGGGTAATAATAAAGGTGGCCGTCGCAATACGCTTGATCTTCCCGTTATTGGCATACGCCACGCCGCTCAAAAAGTCCACAATGCGCCTGGCCACATCCTTCTCCGTATTTTCCAAGTTCAGCACCACCGCGTGGCGGCGCAGCAATTCATCCGCCACAGAGCGGATCTCTTCCCCAAAAGAAACCGGTTTGCAGACTACGACCTGCAACTGCGTTTTATTGTTCAGGCTGACCACCCGTCCCTGGCCGGGCGCGGTGCTCCGGGGCGTATAGCTGGAGGAAAACGCGGAAAACGAAGAGATATTCCCTCCCTGCGGCTCATCCCTGCCGAATTTCAGTTCCTCTTCTGTTTCTTCCGGCTCTTCCGCCGGGATATCCTCGTAGTCATACTCGTCATCCGGCGAGCCCCAAATCTTTTGCAGCTTATCCCTCAGCCCTGCCATAATCGCTTGCAAACCTCCCTTAATCTCTAACCGGCCCTTCTAAAAGCCCTCAGCCTGCCATAGGGCCATAGTCCCTTGCGCCAAACAGCAAAGACCCCACACGCACCATGTTGGCGCCATGCCGGATCGCGACAGGGAAGTCCGCGGACATCCCCATCGACAGGCACGCCATATCTACATTATCCATGCTTTTCCCCTTTATGTCAACATAATATTGCCTCATCTTAGAAAAATAGCGGCCAAGTTCTTTTTCATCACTACATATAGGGGGTACTGTCATCAGCCCCTTCACCCGCAGCCCTGGCAAAGCCCGTATCTCGTCCACAAATTCCAGCAGGCGCTCCGGGGCCACACCGCCCTTATTTTCTTCGCCGCCTATATTCACCTCCACCAGCACATCCATCGTCCGCCCGTCTTTTTGGCACAGCCGGGAGATCTCCCCGGCCAGTTTCCTGCTGTCCACCGACTGGATGCAACTGACCTTCCCCATCAGGTATTTCACCTTGTTGGTCTGTAGCTGGCCGATGAACTGCACATCACAGCCGGCATGGTCCACGGCGTCATATTTATCCAGCAGTTCCTGCACCCGGTTCTCGCCAATGCACTGCAAGCCGCGGCTGATGGCGTAGTTGATCACCTCCACCGGCACGGTCTTGGTGGCCGCCAGCAAGGTGACCTCCTCCGGTTTCCGGCCCGCCTGTCCCGCCGCCAGGGCAATCTGCTCCATAATGGCCTGGTAATTCCTGTCAAACGCCGCAAAGCGCTCAGTCAACAAGTTTTCCGTCATATAAATCCACCCCTCCTATCACTACCTGGTCATATAACTGTACGGTCCGCTCGGTCACAAGGCTTTCCTGTTCCTGCTCGGTCAATTCCGTTTTGCACACAGCATAGCCGTTTACATCCTTTTCAGAAAATATCTGCACAAAATGCAGTTGGCCACCATACATCACATACACGCCCTTTACATTCTCCTTGACTTTTGTGACCGTATTGCCCGCCTCGTCGGTTTCCGTATATTCCACGTCGCAGAAATGCAAAGCCTTTTCGTTCACCAGCACGCCGGAATAGGTCTTTACGTTCACCTGTACGGTTTCATTGCGCACCATCGCAATATCCGCGTCCATATACGTGCATTCAAACACCACGGCTGTCTTGCCACTGTCCGCATTCCGGTTTTTCGCCACAATACGCGCCGGTATCGTGGCGGTGCTGGCAAAGGGTATATCCAGGCTGACTTCCTCTATGCCCTCAAACTTCACCATATCCATGTCGCTGAACAGGCAAACCAAGTACCACTTGAAGTCCGAACAGATCTTCCCCACCGAGGACAAAGTCCCGCCCCCGTTCTCCATGGCCAGCAGCTTTTCCACCTTATCGGGCGTAATCTGCATCATATCCTCTACATCCACAACGGTTTCAAAGCCGTCGGTGGCCCCAATAAAGTAGCCTGCCTCCGGCGAGGTAATGCTCTCCACCGCATGACCCGCCTCCACCGTCAGCCGATCCTTTTCCTGTTCCAGTTCAAGTACCCGTTGGGCGTAATCCTCCGCGGTTTCCGCCCCGGAGATAACCTGCTTGCGGCTCAAGGCTATCAACAAGTCCTCCTTGTATTTGGTTACCCCTGAAAAATCATTCCGCTGCACATCCAGCAATATCCCGGAAAGGGAATCATAAATCTGGTCCCCTGCCGATGTAGAGGCGGATACCACCCGGTCCAGGGGCTTTGCCAGCGCGGAAAGGCTGTTGATCTCCCGTTCCAGGCGGTCGGCCCGGTTTTGGGCGGCGGCGTCGCTTTCGCTCACAAACACATCGGCAATCACGCCCCCCGTGGAGATCCGGGTGCCGTTCCCCACCCGGTAGTTCAACACCCCGCTGTAGCTGCTTTCGATCACATTCTCCTCCCGCACCGCAAAGCCCTGGGCCTGTAAAAAGTCAGATACCTCCCCGTACAGGGCCGCCTCCGTGGTTATCTTGCTGTTTGAAAAGGCGTCCAGCCGCCTGTCCACCACGCTGAAACACACATACAGCAAAATCAGTATCGCCATACAAACCACCACAATGGCCCGTATCTTCCGGTAGTTCAAGCAACCCCACCTCCGTCCTCCCAAAAGTTGTCTTCCCGCAAAACCCTTATGCATTCTTCCACGGCCCGCTCCGGCGAACCCAGTTCATCCATATACAGGTACCTTGCCTCCGGCTCCCTGGCAAACCAGGTGATCTGCCGTTTCGCGTAGCGGCGGCTCTCCTGTTTGATATTCTCCACCGCCTCCTGTAAGCCGGTTTCCCCCGCAAAATAGGGGAACAGCTCCTTATACCCGATGGACTGGGCAGCGGTAGGCAGCTTATCCACCGTCCTACAGTATTGGAAAAACCGGCGCGCCTCCTCCAGCAGGCCGTTTTCCAGCATCCTGTCCACCCGTTCGTTAATACGCGCATAGAGTTTCTGCCTGTCCCGGTAGGCCGGGCAGAACATCACGTACCGGTAGGGCGGCCGGGCCGTTTGAGAGCGGGCCGCCTGCTGGGAAAAGGGCTCCCCGGACAGTAAACAGTATTCCAGCGCCCGCAACACCCGTTTGCGGTTGTTGGGGTGTATCTGCCCGGCCGCCACCGGGTCAAGCCCTGCCAGGCGCCGGTGCATCGCCTGGGCCCCCGCTGCCTCCGCCTCTTGAAAAAGCCTTTCCCGCAGCCCGTCGTCCCGGTACATCTCCTTAAAGTCAAACCCCCGCAGCAGGGACCGGGCATAAAGCCCCGTCCCGCCCACCAATACCGGCAGTTTGCCCCGTTGATGGATCCCCGCTATGGCCTTGCCCGCCTGTTTTACATAATCCGACACGCTAAAGGGCTCCTCCCACCCCAGCACCCCCACCAGATGATGAGGAACCGCCGCCAGTTCTTCCCTTTCCGGCTGGGCCGTGCCAATTTCCAGCCCCCGGTAGATCTGCATAGAATCGCAGGAAACGATCTCGCCCTCCAGTTTTTGGGCCAAAGCCAGCCCCAATGCGGTTTTGCCTGTGGCAGTGGGCCCGGTAACGGCTATCAGCTTTTTCTTTCCGTTCATTGCACTCTCCCAAATTGTTTTTCCAGTTCCCGCCGTTTCAGTAGCACATATACCGGCCGGCCATGGGGGCAATACCTTACCGCCGGGTTGCGTTCCAGTTCCCTGGCCAAAGAAACCAGTTCCTCCATGCTGGTGTGATCCCCCGCCTTCATGGCGGCCCGGCAGGCCACATTATGGTACAGCCAATCCATATGTTCCGTGCTGATCTCCGTTTTCTGCCCGGCCAACCGCCCGGCCACTTCCATAACCGCCCAGGCGGCGTCCTCGCCGTCCAGCATCAGCGGCGCCGAACGCACCAGCACCGTGCCCGCCCCAAAGTCCGATACCTCAAATCCCGCCTGGGCCAATGCCTCCTGGTGGGCCAATACGGCCGAGTACTCGTCTTTGTCCAGGCTCACGGCCACCGGCTCCAGCAAGGCCTGTGCTTCACAGCCATGCCTGCCCGCCTTAAGCCGCTCATAAAGCAGCCTTTCATGGGCGGCATGCTTATCTATAAACATCAGCCCTTCCTTGCCGTACTCCACCATAATGTACGTCCCAAAGGCCTCCCCCAATATCCGGGTAGACAGCATGGCCTGGGGGCTGTCGGCCAAAGCCCCTACCGGCTCCACAGCCGGTTCCGCCACAGTGGGCGTATCATGGGGTAATGGCAAATCCTGTAAAGGCAGATCACTTGCCGCCCCTCCATCCCCATCGCCTGCCGGAACGGCAGGCCGTTCCCTTCTCTCCTCTATGGAAACAATCGGCTTGGGCACGCTGTTCAATATCTCAAACACCGGCCCCGTCACCTCCGGCAGCTTTTGGGCAGGCAGCCCGCTGTCCCGCAAGGCCGCCACCGGCGCTGGCCTGGGCGGTACCGGCAGGGTGGTCTGCTCATGTTTCTCCAAAACCGGCGCGTACGGCGAGGGGGCCGGCCGTTTCAGTTCCATTTCCTTGGGCTGGTCGCCGGCTTTCAGCGCGGAACGCACCCCATGGTACACGGCCTCAAAAACCGGCCTTTCGTTGACAAACCGCACCTCCAGTTTCGCCGGGTGGACATTCACATCCACCGCGCCCCAGGCAATCTCCATATGCAGCACGCAAGCCGGGAACTTGCCCACCATGATCGACCCCTTATAGGCCTCTTCCAAAGCCGCCATGGCTGTACGGCTGCGGATAAACCGCCCGTTAATGAAGAAATGCTGCATACTGCGCTGGGGCCGGCTGGCCGCGGGCCTACTGATAAAACCCTTTACCTTTACATGGTCCAACGTATACTCCACCGGGATCAGCGACCGGGCAAATTCTTTGCCATACACCGCGTAGATGGCAGAGGAAAGCTTGTTATCCCCCGGAGTGTGTAGCTGCTCCTTGCCGTCCCGTATAAATCTTAGGGAAATCTCCGGGTGCGACATGGCCAGCTTGTCCAGTACCCCCGCCACAGAGTTCCCCTCCGTGGTATCCTTTTTCAAAAACTTCATGCGGGCAGGCGTGTTGAAGAACAGATCCCGCACCACAATGGTCGTCCCCTGGGGGCAGCCGGCCTCCTCCAGCACAGCTTCCTCATCGCCGCCGCAAACATACCGGGTGCCCGTACTGCACGCGGCCGGGCGGGAAAGCATTTCCACATGGGCCACCGCCGAGATAGACGCCAGCGCCTCCCCCCGAAACCCCAGGGTGCCGATCGAGTCCAGATCCTCCTCGCGGGCCACCTTGCTGGTAGCGTGGCGCAAAAAGGCCACCGGCACATCCTCCGCCGCAATGCCGCAGCCGTTGTCCGTCACCCGCATATAGGTAACGCCCCCCCGGCGGATCTCCACCGTCACCACGCTTGCCCCTGCATCCACGGCGTTTTCCACCAATTCCTTGATCACTGCCGAGGGCCTCTCCACCACCTCACCGGCGGCAATCAGCTCCGCCACCTGCTTGTCCAACACACGGATTTTCGGCATTGCCCCATCTCCTTTCCACAGCGGTTCACAGTTTTTTCATAAAAATGATCTCCAACGGCTCCCCCGGCAGCAGAAGAGAGCCGCAGTCCACATACCCGTGGCTGCGATAGAAAAACTGCCCCTGTTCATCAGCCTGGGAGGAGGTCAGTACCATGCCATACCCCTGGCGCCTCATTTCCTCCTCCCAAAAGGCTGTAAGCTGCCCGCCATAGCCCTGCCCCCGGCAGCCCTCCACAACAAAAAGCAGGTTCATAAAGGGCGTATTGTCCCAAAACAGATTATACCGCATCCACCCGGAAAAACGCTGCCCGTTCTCCAGCACAATAACCCGTTTCCGCCCGATTAGCGCCGCCAGTTCCTCTCTGCCTACGTGCCTGTCGTAGCTGGCCAATAATTCCAGGTCGCCCGCCCCGGCATACCGTATAATATTTTGCATCGGTTCCTGCATATATCGTCAATCCTCCTCCGCCATACGGTCAAAATACACGTCGCAAAACCGGTGCCACTTCACCACATATTCCCCGTGAGGGATCACCGGCAAGTCATAGGGCGTATGCACGCCGCGTTTCCGGGCCTCTTCCACAAAGCCAAGGATATACCCATTGGCAGGCTCTATAAAGGCAAACACCTTGTCAAACCCCAGGTCCACAGCCGCCGCCAGCCTGGTGTGGCCGTCCTGGGAAATATACCGCCCCTCCCAGGGCATAACAGGGACCACCACATCCGCCGGCCCCTTCACAAAGGTGCGAACCGCCGCCAATTTCTCCTGGTCCACATAGAACTGGGAGGGCTGTAAATCATCCAGCTTTACCGCAAACCGCTCTACCGGCGGGTATTGGGCAACCATCTCTCCCGCCATGTCATAAAAATCGCAAATATGCCCGGCATAAAACCGGAAGTCCTCTATCACCACGGCGTAAAGTTCACGCCTTGCGCCCCGTATCCGGGCTGTATGCTCCCCCACCACTTCCACCTCATAGGGCTCCCCATCCACCAAAAAGGCCCCGTGCTGATCCAGCACGGCCTGGGAAAACCTGGGGTCCCCATAGGTATCTATCCGTGTGATGTCCGGCATCTCTCAGCCCTCCTTCACCGCCTGGGTGGCCAAATAGCACGGGATATGGTGCTCGTGGAACGTCCCCGCCCCATTGGTATCCTCATATAGCGCCACCAGCCGGAATCCCGCCTCCAACTGCCCGCCAATCTGCTCCTCCATGGTGTGGGAAAACTGCATCCCATCCCCCTCCGCCTCCAGTTGCCGCCGCTGTTCCGGGTTTTTTACCGGGTCAAAGGGGAAAACGCTCAGTTCCTCCCGCTTATCCTCGTCAACAAACAGGAAGTTGATCCCGTTGTCTAACCCCGAAAGCAAAATACCGCCCGGCGCCAGCACCCGGAAACACTCTTTGAAAATCGGCTTTACCTCCTGTACATAGCAGTTGGAAACCGGGTGGAAGATCAGGTCGAACGCGCCGTCCGCAAAGGGCAGGGGCTTGGTCATGTTCCCCCGCACCACCTGCATCTCATACCCTTCCCGCTGCGCCACCATCCGTTCACTTTCCAGTTGCCGCGGCGAATAGTCCAGCACCGTGCATACCGCGCCCAATGCGGCAAAAATAGGCATTTGCTGCCCGCCGCCGCTGGCCAGGCCCAATACCCGTTTCCCTTTTAAGGGGCCTCCAAACCACGCCTTGGGCACAGGCTTGGTGGGTGTCAAAAGCATCTCCCACTTGCCCTCCAGCGCATCCAAATACTCCTGGTGAGAGATCGGTTTCCCCCACTCCCAGCCCTCTTCTACCCACCGGTCAATGGTGGCCGCGTTTATATCCTGATAATGTTCCATATCCTAATCCATCCTTCTGTCTACTTTAATAGATTACACAATTCAAACAGCGTGTTCATGCACTCTATAGGGGTCAGGGCGTTTACATCCAGCGCCCGCAGTTTCTGCAAAACCTGGCCGTCCGTGCCGTCCATGGTCAGTTGCACTGGCTCCTCCCAGGGGCGGAACGCAGCCCGCTGGGCCGCCTGCCCGCCGTCCGCGCTTTCCAGTTCAGCCAGCACCTGCTTAGCCCGGCGGATCACCCTCTCCGGCACGCCTGCCAGTTTCGCCACCTCAATGCCAAAGCTGTCGTCCGCGCCCCCCCGCACAATACGCCGCAAAAAGGTAATATCATCCCCCCGCTTTTTCACGGCGATGTTAAAGTTCCGCGTGCCCGGCAAAAAGGCTTCCAGTTCCGTCAGTTCATGGTAATGGGTGGCAAACAGTGTCTTGGCCCCCACCAGCTTGGGGTCGTGTACATACTCCAGCACTGCCCTGGCAATGCTCATGCCGTCAAAGGTCGAGGTCCCCCGGCCAATCTCGTCAAAGATGATCAAACTCTTGGCCGTGGCGCTTTTAAGGATTTCCGCCACCTCGCTCATCTCAATCATAAAGGTAGACTGTCCCGCCGACAGGTCGTCCGAGGCCCCCACCCGGGTGTAAATGCCGTCCACAATGCCAATCTCCGCCACTGCCGCCGGCACAAAGCAGCCAATCTGGGCCATAATGGTGATGATCGCCGTCTGCCGCATATAGGTAGACTTCCCCGCCATATTGGGCCCGGTAATAATGGCCACCCTGGTGTCATTCATGTCCATATCCACATCGTTGGGCACAAAGGGGGTGTCACGCAGCAGCGCCTCCACCACCGGGTGGCGGCCGTCTTTCAGGTACAGTTTGCCGCTCACATTCACCACCGGGCGGGTATAGTCGTTCTTCACCGACACCTGGGCAAAAGAGGCCAGCACGTCCACCGTGGCCACAGCCCTTGCGCTCTGCTGCACCCGCACCAGTTCCGCCGCCACCCGCCGCCGGATACCCTCAAACAGTTTCCCTTCCATCTCCATACAACGGTCATGGGCGCCCAGTACCCGGTTTTCCAGTTCCTTCAGTTCCGGCGTAATATACCGCTCCCCGCCGGTCAAGGTCTGCTTGCGTATGTAACTGTCCGGCACCTTATCCTTATACGAGTTTGTCACCTCAATGTAATAGCCAAACACCTTGTTATAGCCGACTTTCAGCTTGGGTATCCCGGTGCGTTCCCGCTCCGTGGCCTCCACCGAGGCAATCAGCGCCTGCCCGCCGGTCATATCCTGCCGAATCTCATCCAGTTCCGGGCTAAACCCCTTCTTAATCAGTTTCCCCTCCCGAATGGTAAACGGCGGGTTCTCGTCAATGGCACAGTCAATCAGCCCCGCCACGTCTGCCAGCCCGTCGATCTGCCCGTCCAGTTCCTTCAGCAGCGTGGCCTGGCAGCGGCCCAATACCTGTTTCATCCCCGGCAGCTTTTGCAAGGCAGCGCAAAGGCTCCGCAGGTCGCGCCCATTGGCCGAGTCATTCACAATACGGGTCATAATGCGCTCCATATCGTGTATCCCCGCCAGTTGTTCCATCACATCATCCAGCAACTGGGCGTCCCCCACCAATTCCTCCACGGCGTTCAGCCGCCGGGTAATCAGCGCCGGGTTCAGCAGCGGGCGTTCCAGCCACGCCCGGATCATCCGCTTGCCCATGGCGGTTTTCGTCTTATCCAGCACCCACAGCAGCGAGCCCCTGTATTCCTTATTGCGCATGGTCGCCACCAGTTCCAGGTTGCGCACCGCGTTCAAATCCAGGTTCATGTAGGCCGATTCCCCATCCAGCTCCACATCCGTAATGCGCTCCAGGCCCCGTATCTGCGTACGCCCCAGGTAGTCCAGCAGCGCCCCCAGGGCCAGCACGGCCAGGGGTTTGTCCTCCAGCCCCAATTCCTGCAAGGTCCGGCCGGCAAACTGTTTTTTCACCGCCGTTTCCGCCAGTTCCCTGTTGTACAGCGCCTCGTCCATGCATTCCAGCGACGCCTGTAACTTGTCCCGGATAAACCCGCCCAGTTCCGTCAAATCCGTTACCTGCGGGTCAATCAGGATTTCCCTGGGTGAGAACCGGCTCAGGCGGTTTTTCAGTTCCCGCACCATATCCTGGGGGGCCGCCATGCCGATCTCCCCCACCTGCAACTCCCCGGTAGAAATATCCGCAAAGCAAAGCCCCACCCCAGCCTGCCGGTAGCACAGGGAGCAGATATAGTTGTTCCGGGCCTCATCCAGCATACTGCCCTCAAACACGGTGCCCGGGGTAATAACCCGCACCACCTCCCGTTTCACCAGCCCCTTGGCCGCCTTTGGGTCCTCCACCTGGTCGCAAATGGTCACCCGGTAGCCCTTTGCCAGCAGCCGGGTAATATACCCCTCCGAGCTGTGGTAGGGGATGCCGCACATAGGCGCCCGTTCCCCCTGGCCACAGTCCCGGCCGGTCAACGTCAAGTCCAGTTCCTGAGAAACGGTCTTGGCGTCATTAAAAAACATCTCATAAAAGTCGCCCAGCCGGAAAAAGAGGATCGAATTGGGGTTCTCCCTCTTCACTTCAAAATATTGTTTCATCATCGGCGACATATCCGCCATACCCACAGCCCCTTACCTGTTGATTTCCCGGTCAATGGCAGCCCGCGCAACTAGAGCAGTCGCCCCCGCAACTGGCCGCGTCATAGTCGCAGGTTTCCGGGTTTTCCCCCTCCGCGCACAGGTTGAGGATCCCCGTCACCCGCTGGAACACCGCGTCAAACTCATTTTTGGCGGCATTATAGCGCTGCATATGCGCATTGGCCATAATCTGGGCGTAAACCTCCCGGAACTCCTTGTTCAGCCGCTGCATGGTTTCGTCGTTGCGGTCCGGCTTGGCGGCCTCGTTGCTAATGGCCATGCGTTTCAGGTTGAATTCCCCAATCGCGTCCTGCAAAGCCTGGTCCTCGTCGCTGGCCTGCCGGGCCAGTTGCAATTCCACAAATTTGGGGTCAGCCTGGATTGCCTTCCCCAGTTCCCTTGTCAGTTCTATAATGTCCATACCTGTTTCCTCCATTTTATTCAGTTTTTCTTTCCGGTCAAATCTTTCCCCAGTATAATCAGGTGGAACCCTTCCGCGTACGCGTTGGGCTGGATCCCGATCACCCGGAAACCCTGGGCCAGATACCATTGATAGTCAACGCGGCTGCTGTCCAGCGCCGCTATTGCCCCGGCAATATCCTCCACCGGCCTACCGTGGATCGGGAACCCCACCGAACTGATGCCGCTGCGGAAGGTCAAATAGCCCTTCTCGCGGGCGTACGCCTCTGCCACCCGGAACAGTTCCCCCAGCTTGTGTTCCAGCTTAAAAACGCCGTTGTCGTCAAAGCCGCTGCATTCCAGCTCCAGCGCCCGGTAGCCCAGCAGTTCCCTGCACAGGATCCAGCCTTTGGGTTTCTCCCTGTCCACCCCCAAATACCAGCCCACCGTCCGAATGGTTTCGCCGATGTCCGTCAACTGGCCATAGGCGTCCGCAAAGGTGGGCCACCAGTCCGGCTTGATGCGGTGCATCAGCGCCGCCACCTGCCCGGCGCTTTGTTCTGTCAGCCGGTATATATGCATGGGCAGGCCCCTCTCCTTTCGGAAAGCGTCCATATACTTTTTACAGGCATATGCCTCCATCAGCTTTTCGTCCTCCCAGGTCCACAGCTTTTCCACATCGATCATCCGCGCGATCTCCTCCGGCGAAGGCTCGGCCGGATAGATCCCGCAGGGATAGCTTTCGCAGTACCCACAGTGGGCATACCCTTTCTCCCGCACACAATTTCTCGCCTTGCAGTTTCTGTCAAAAAGAACCGCGCCCTCCCCCTCACTGGCACAGCCGTCGCAAATAATCGTAGAGGGGTCGCCGGTAAAGGCCGGGTTCTGTTTCTTCCACACCGCGCAAATCTCCGCCCGGCGGTCCTCCCGTTCCACGTTGGGCCGGTAGATCAGGCAAAGGTCGCAGCGCATACCGCATTTGGCGTAAACTTCGCGCACGATGCTATACCTCCCTCCTATTTGACACGGTACCTTTTCTCAATCACCTTTTTATAGATAAGCACCAGCGCCGCCGCGCCTGCCGTGCCCAGGAGGCACATCAGCACAACCGCTGCCACAGGCTGCCAAAACGCTGCCAGGCCGGTGATAAAATAAATCACACCGTAGCCGCCCCACAGCCTTCCCATGGCCCGGTTGTAGCCGGGAAGGTCCGTAATACTCTCCCTGGGCACCTCCCGGCCGGACCAAAAGTTCATGGGCCTGTCCCGCAGCCTCCAGGCATAAATGCCGATGCCCAAAAAGATAGCCCCGCAGATCCAGAACACCACGAACAGAATCCACTTTTCCATGCCACTCGCCCCTCCAATTATACAAAAGATTTCTTATGTATCAAACCATCCCATCCCGGCGCCTTCCACCTACCGAAACCACGTTTCTGCCCATGCCCGCAGCGCCGGCTTGTGCTGCCCTATGTCCTCCCTGCCCTCTATCCCGCAAAAATACCGGCTGTCCGCCATGGCGACCCCCATATGCCCGCACCAGTGGGCAATGGTGTCAAGGATATGCTGGCACTCTCCCGGCCTGCTCCCTGTGCGCAGGGCCACCCCGTAGCAGCGTTTCCCCGGCCCCAGGGTTTTGTGTTCCGGGTCAGGGTTTGTGTCCCCATAGGGCGTGCAGCGGTCAATAAACACCTTAAACTGCCCCGGCACGTCCGCCCAATAGGAAGGCGCAGCAATCACCAGCACGTCCGCGGCGTCCAGCTTGCCCATAAGTAGCGGCATATCGTCCTGCCGCACACATTGGCGGGTGTGGTAGCACTGCTTGCACCCCAGGCAGTATTGGAGGTCATAATCCCCCAGGCAAACCACCTCCCCCACCGCCCCGGCCGGCAGCGCCTCCTGTATGGTCCACAGAATCTCCTGGGTTGCCCCATTATTTTTTGGGCTGGCGTTCAACAACAAAACCTGCATAGTTCTCACCTCGCATATTCTTTACTGGCGTAGTTTTCAATAGCCTGGTACGCATCTCCGGAGATCTCATAAATACCATTATACGGCTGCTCCAAAAAGTATTCCCCGTTCCGTGCGCCAGCACGCCTGTACACAAAAACCGTCGAGGTACCCCCGCCCCGGTGGCTAAAGTCCACCCGAATCAGCCCCTCCACGTTGGCCGGCATATCCTGGATGCTTTCGGCACGGGTCGTCCGCCCGTTCCCTTTGAGTATAAACAAAACATCCTCCCCGCAGGCGTCTGCCAGCGGGTACTCGCCCCCGTCCTGCCGGCTGAGGGTCACGCCCCGCAGGTTCTGGAAATCCGGCAGCCGCAGTTCATACTCCCTGCCGCCTGCCAGAAGAAAGTGGACCCCGGCAAGCAGCAGCACCATAAAGGCCCCGGTACCCATGAAAATCAACGCCAACTTCGTCTGTTTCGCACGCATATGAATCCGCCTCCTATCCGTTAATCCAACAGCCGGCCCCGCAGGCTCCAGCCTCTTGCCTCCGTAACCTCCACCTGGGCAAACTGACCCACCAGGCTTTCATCCCCCTGGAACAGCACCGTCAGGCTGCCCGCCGTACGGCCGGAGAGCATCCCGGTTTTTTCCTCCTTATTCTCCACCAGCACCCGCTGGGCAGAGCCCACCAGCTTTTGGCAGTTCCCGGCGGCGATGCCCTCCTGCACCTGTAGCAGTTCCGCAAACCACCGGGTCTTTTCCTCGTGGCTCACCGGGTCGGGCATCCCGGCCGCCCTGGTGCCCGGCCGGGGGGAGTAGATAAAGGTAAACAGGTTCACAAACTCCACCTCCCGGATCAGGCTGAGGGTGTCCCGGAACTCCGCATAAGTTTCCCCCGGAAAGCCCACAATCACATCAGAGGTAAAGGTAATATCCGGCATCACCTGCCGGGCGTAGCGGATCAGCGAAAGGTATTTTTCCCGGTCATACCGGCGGTTCATCTCCCGCAGCACCCGGTCGTTGCCGGACTGGAAGGGTAGGTGGATGTGGTGGGGTATATGCCGGCCCTCCGCCATCGCGTCAAACAGCTCCCTAGAGGCGTCTTTGGGGTGGGAGGTCATGAACCGCAGCCGGAAGTCCCCCTCCAGCCCGTCCAACCGGCGGAGCAGCCCTGCAAAGTTCACCGCCCCTTCCAGCCCCTTGCCATAGGAGTTCACATTCTGCCCCAGTAGGGTGATCTCACGGTACCCTGCCTCCACCAGGCCCTTGCATTCCCGGTAGATATCCTCCTCCCGGCGGCTCTTCTCCCGCCCCCGCACATAGGGCACAATGCAGTAAGAGCAGAAGTTGTCGCAGCCGTACATCGCCGTCACCCAGGCCCTGGACTTGCCGTCCCGCCGGATGGGTATATCCTCCCGGATAAACTTCTCCTCCTGGCCCAGCACCTGTACCTGCCGCCCCCCGGCCAGCACCTGGCACAGCATTTCCGGCAGCCGGTGGATTACATGGGTGCCAAACACCAGGTCCACAAAGGGGAACGTCTTTTGCAGGCGTTGGGCGATTGCCTGCTGCTCGGTCATACAGCCGCACACCGCCACCAGCAGTCCGGGCTTTTTCCGTTTCAGATGTTTCAAGGCCCCCACATTGCCGAACACCCGGTCCTCCGCGTGCTCCCGCACTGCGCAGGTGTTAAACAGGATCAAGTCCGCGTCCTCCGCGCTGTCCGCAAAGCCAAAGCCCATCTCTGCCAACAGCCCCTTTATCTTTTCCCCGTCCGCCACATTCTGCTGGCAGCCGTAGGTGCGCACAAAGGCCAACGGGGTTCCGGCCACCCGTTCCCCCATCCGTTCCCGTACCTCCGCCATATAGCGCTCTCTTTCCATAAGGCCGCCTCCCTCTGTGTCGGTTCCACTCTAAAAATCTTAATTATATATTCTAACACAAACCGCCCAAAACTGCAAGCCGATTTCCATGTCAGGCGAACCCCCACCCAATTCTCCCCGCCACTTCCCCTCAGCCGCAGCCCATCCCCCTGTCGATTGCCTCCCTCAAAACCTCCTCCATCTCTGCAATTAGCAAACGCCCGCCATCCCCATCCGGCCGGTTAAGACCGCAAAGCTTTGCCAATATACGCCCCCCCGTGGGCGAGCTCGCGCCCACTCCTCCCCGCCACTTCCCCTCAGCCGCAGCCCATCCCCTCTGGCGATTGCCTCCCTCAAAACCTCCGCCATCTCTGCAATCAGCAAACGCCCGCCATCCCCATCCGGCCGGTTAAGACCGCAAAGCTTTGCCAATATACGTCCCCCCCGTGGGCGAGCTCGCGCCCACTCCTCCCCGCCACTTCCCCTCAGCAGCAGCCCATCCGCCTCCCCCAAAAACTCCGCCACCCCATTACGCCCTTCGCACATCCCCCCCATCCGGCAGCCGCACACCTCCACTTGTTTCATAAAAGGATGTGAAAAAAGTTCCGGCAAAAAAGCACCCCAAAGTGCCCCATTTGCCCTCCCACCCCCTCCGCCCCTTGCAACCCCCTTTTAAGACCTGCCTACTATCTGCCTAATACCTGCCCAAGACCTGCCTAATAACCCCCCAATACCTTGTAAGGAACCCGTAAGGAAACCCCTCAGTTTTACGTAAATTTCCCCCTTTATACTAAAAACAGTAACCGAAAGGAGCCTTCCGGCATGAGAATAAACCGCCCGTTTCACAAGATCTGCCTTGAAAAAATGGCCAATGCAGCCCTGGCAATTTCCGGCTGCCTGCCCGGCGCCGTGTTCTATGTAAACATGGACCTGCCCACAAGCCAGGAGGCCGCCAACCACCATTTGTGCGATCATCTCTTCCGCGTAACACAAGATACAGCGTCCGTTGAGCTTGACTTCATCATAGAGGCCCACAATGCCAACGGCCTTCTCCAGGTTGTAGACAGCGCCACCCACACGCCCATCTGGCAACGAGAAATCCGCGACAGCCTGGTCTTTACCCAAAAAATCGGCCCCCTAAAAAGGGGGCGGCCCTATGCCCTCCGGTTTGCCGGTGCCGCCCCCAGCCGGACGGCCATCACCGTGTCCTCCCCCAGCGATAAGGTCAAGGAACTGGCCCGCCCCACTTATGCCCGCTCACCAGCCCAATTGGCTGAAACATAAATTATTGCAAAAAGCGCCTCCGATTTTTGACGCATATTGATCAAAAATCAGAGGCGTTCTTTTCTCTATTCACACAATTTGCACTGTTCCCGCCAGCGGTATAGCCATTCCAGTTGTCCGTCAATATCCTCGTCACGGAGGCAATCCGGGCCAAAAAGCTCCACAATGGTGGCCTGGGTAGAGAAATGCTGCATGGCTATCAGCGCATGAAAAGCCCCTATCTCTGCCTGGGTAAAATGGCTGTACCGCCCATATTCCGGCAAAAACCGCTCTAATAGCCGGTCAGAACGTGCCAGGTTCTCCTCGTCATAGCGGAAGTACTCCGTAGCGTCACAAATCAGTGTAGCGTCATACATGGGGAACCCCTTGCAAGAAGTGTCAAAGTCAAGCATATATAGCTTTCCCCCCTCCGCCCGCCGAAGGTTCCCGCAATACACATCGCCGTGGCAATAGCCCATAGGCAAGGTTTTCAGTTTACTCCACAGGCATTCTCCATATAACGCATATTCTTCTACCCTGTGGTACCCTTTTTTTCGTAGAATATCCACATACCGGCCTATGAAAAACTGCCTATCCCGCACCACCAGTGGGCCTTGGTAGCCCTCATCTCCCGATGCAGCCGCCCTACCAACGCCCCGGCCGCCTCTGCGTCCCGTTCAGGCTGTGCGTCCTCCCCCTCAATAAAGGCATACAGTACGATGAGCCCTTCATCACACCTAACGTAGGGAGCGCCGGTTTTTGTAAGTTGAATAGGCGGCACAGGGAATCCCCTGGCCTGCAAGTAAATTTGTACGTCAGCGCCTGCCATGGCTGTGTCTACCAGCGCAGGTTTCACCACCCGCAGGAAGTACTTCTCCCCACCGGAAAAGGCCGCATACGCCAGGCTGCCACTGTCCCTAAGCAACTCTAAGCGCTGAAACGGGCCAGAATAATGCCTATTAAGCTGGTCTAAAAGCTTATCCATCGCTTCCATCACTGCATCTCCCTGTCCATCAGGTGGAGGATTTCCGGGAATGGCTCCAAGCTGCGGCGCAAGATACCATGCATCTGGGCAATGGCCACCCCATAGTTGACAATCGGTACATCTGCCGCCTTTGCCCGGGCAACACGGCTCTGCATCTCCTTCTCGTTGAGCATACACCCGCCGCAGTGGACGATCAATGCATAGCCCGCAGGGTTTTCCGGGAACTCACCCCCAGAGGTAAAGTCATACTGCGGCTTTATGCCTGTATACTGCTCAATCCAGGCAGGCAGTTTGACTGTGCCAATGTCCCCACATTGGCGGTGATGGGTACACCCCTCCGAGATCAGCACGCGATCCCCTTGCCGCAAAGAGGCTAGCCGGGCAGCGCCTTTGGCCAGTGTTGGCAGGCTGCCTTTATACCTGGCAAACAGAATCGAAAAAGAGGTCAGCAGCACATCCTCCGGGGTGTCCTTTGCCACCCTTTCAAAAGCCTGCGAGTCGGTGATAACGATTTTTGGCTTGGCCGCCAGTACTTTTAGCGTACTTGCCAATTCCTCCGGCTGACAGGTAATAAAAGCACAATGGGCATCCAGGATATCCCGCATGGTCTGCTGCTGCGGCAAAATCATGCGTCCCTTGGGTGCGGCCGCATCAATAGGCGTTACCAGTACCGCAAGATCACCGGAGGCAAGCAGGTCAGATACCACCCGGCGTTCATTGGTAGCCTTACCGGCAAAAGACCCCAGTTTCTCTTTCAAAATCGTAATGTTTTCCCCCGTTTTTGCGCTAACAAACAGTATATCCGTATTTGGTTCCGGCCTGTTGGGGAGTAAATCCGCTTTATTCATTGCAATTACAAAGGGGAGGCCACGCTCCTTGAAAATGGCCACCAGTCCCCTGTCCTGCGCGCAGAGCCCTGCCAAGGCGTCCACAACCAGCACTGCAATGTCTGTCTTTGCCAGGATTTCCCTGGCCTTCTGTACCCGCAGAGAACCCAACGTCCCCTCATCGTCCAGGCCAGGGGTGTCGATGATCACCACCGGGCCGATAGGCAACAACTCCATTGCCTTCTTGACTGGATCCGTAGTCGTCCCCTTTATGTCTGATACAACCGCAAGCTGCTGGCCTGTCACAGCATTTACAAGGCTCGATTTTCCCGCATTGCGCATCCCAAAAAAGGCGATGTGTGGGCGCTCAGCGGAAACCGTTTCATTTAGGCTCATGTACATTTCACCCTTTCATTTTGGCCTGTTTTGGGTCTAAGCTAACCGCATTGCCGGGACGGCTATGCCGTTGCGATTTAATCCCCCATTTTAAGGCCAGTATTCCAAAAGCTTTTCGTCGATGGCGGCAATTTTCTCTGTACTGCGAATCTCGCTGTAAAGCGCTACCCTTTCCACTTCTTCCCGGTCAATCCGGGTATGCTCCCTTACCACTACTTGTTCCAGCCCAACAGATAGTCCTCTCCCATCTTTACAATGCCCAGCGCATGGTTCACCAGACTGTAAAGCTTGTCAACTTGACGCTCATCCAGAGGAATAATTTCCAGCAATTTATTGCCCTTTTCGCCCTTGACAAGCATTGTTCTTCACACCTTCTTTGTGTCTTCCACAAAAAGCTCCACATACCCGCACGCTGGGCATACAGCGCAGGAGAGTTTACCCATTTCCCTTGGGAACCATTTTCCATCCTCTGCGGCGACTATGCGCCAATAGCTGTCTGACTCAAACAGGGCGTAGCCTTCCTGCATTTCTGTCTGGCAACGCAGGCATTTTCTCATGGTTTTCCTCCTTCTTACAGTACCATCAGCAGTGTGCCCCCGCCGATTAGAACACAACCAATAGCGGATTTGATGGTAATTTTCTCGTGCAGGAATATAAATGCCAACAGCAGTGTTATCACCACGCTCATTTTGTCGATGGGCACGACCTTGCTGGCCTCCCCCATTTGCAGGGCTTTATAGTAACACAGCCAGGACGCCCCGGTCGCCAAGCCGGAAAGGACCAGAAACAGCCAGCTTTTCGGGGTGATTCCCGGCAACCCCGCCTGGGCATGGGTGATAAACACCATTGCCCAAGCCATAAGCACTACTACCAGCGTGCGGATGGCAGTGGCCAAGTTAGAATTAACACCTTCAATGCCCACCTTTGCCAAAATGGAAGTCAACGCTGCAAACACAGAAGACAGCACGGCAAACAGCAGCCACATATTCTTTTCCCTCATTTCATCCTCATCTCTCCGCTTGGACAATCATTTCGGGCCTCTATTTACGCCCCTTAGAATCGGAAATCCCGGCGGTTAGAATTCTGGATGTCCTTAATGTTCTGCTCCGCGATCTCCCGCACTTTTTCCTTGGGAATACGTTTCAACTCCTCTTTTACCATCTTATAGCCCACCTCTTTGGTAGCCGGGCTGGCATAGTCCTCCAGGTATTCGCTAAGGGTCATAAGGGCATTGGGGTGGCAGCAGTTGAGGATCTGGCCATTTTTGCACAGGCTCATAAAGCGGTCGCCGGTACGGCCCTCCCGGTAGCAGGCTGTGCAGAAGGACGGAATATGGCCATTCTCCATCAGCCAGCGGACTACCTCGTCCAAGGTGCGCTGGTCGGATACATCAAACTGCTCGGTGTCGTGGGGACGTTCCTCTTGGGTATAGCCCCCCACCGAGGTACGGGAGCCGCCGCTGACCTGGGAGATGCCCAGCCGCAGCAGCTTGGAACGCACAGCCTCCGTTTCACGGGTGGAGATGATCATGCCGGTATAGGGCACGGCCAGCCGGATACAGGCGGTGATATGGGCAAAGGTTTCGTCATCAATGCCGTTGTCAAACTGGGTCGGGTCAATATCGTCCGCCTTTTTTAGCCGGGGCACACTGATCGTGTGGGGCCCTACCCCATGCACTGCCTCCAAATGCTCAGCGTGCATGATAAGCCCAGCAAACTCGTACTTATACAACTCCAGGCCAAACAGCACACCCAGCCCTACATCGTCGATACCGCCCTCCATCGCCCGGTCCATTGCCTCAGTGTGGTAATCATAATTATGCTTGGGGCCGGTGGGATGCAACTGCTCATAACTCTTTTTGTGGTAGGTTTCTTGGAAAAGGATATAGGTGCCGATACCGGCTTCTTTCAGCTTGCGGTAGTTCTCCACCGTGGTGGCAGCAATATTTACATTGACCCGGCGGATATCGCCATTCTTGTGATGCACACTGTATATGGTACGGATGCACTCCAGAATGTACTCAATCGGGCTGTTCACCGGATCCTCGCCGGACTCGATGGCCAGCCGCTTATGGCCCATATCCTGCAAGGCGATTACCTCTGCCTTTACTTCTTCCTGGGTCAGCTTTTTGCGGGGGATATGCTTATTCACCGCATGATAAGGGCAGTAGACGCAGCCGTTGACACAATAGTTGGAAAGGTACAGGGGGGCAAAAATCACAATGCGGTTTCCGTAAAAGGCCAACTTGATCTCCTCGGCAATCTCATACATCTTCTCGATCTTCTCCGGGATATCGCAGGCCAGCAACACAGAGGCCTCCCGGTGGGTAAGGCCGGAACACACACAGCCTGTTTCTGTCTTTTTCGGCCGTGCCTTTTCCAAAATCTGGTCGATCAGCGCCTCATTGCGCTTGTTTTCCTCAGCATAACGGAGGGTTTCCAAAATTTCCTCATCGTTGATGAACTCCTCCGCGTGCAGGGATTTGGGGTCGTACTTAGCCATTTCGCATTACTCCTTTTCTTTGGGGCAGATTTCTCTTAGCCTCAGATTGTATTCTCTACGCAAAAAGCGTATTGACCTATTTTTTCTAGATAGTGTCTACACAAGGTAGAGGAATTGTGATAGAATGGAAGCATCAAAAAAGACAGGAGAGGAAAAGATGGATGCTTCCTATCACAGACACGACATAAGCGATCAAGTGTGGT
>NZ_JAWXXJ010000015.1:0-87871 GCF_034335085.1 Acutalibacter caecimuris
GACCACACTTGATCGCTTATGTCGTGTCTGTGATAGGAAGCATCCATCTTTTCCTCTCCTGTCTTTTTTGATGCTTCCATTCTATCACAATTCCTCTACCTTGTGTAGACACTATCTAAGTTGCCAGTAAAAAATTTCTTGATAATATTGATACATTACTATATCCAATGATCATTAAACGTCCTCGTTTTTATTTGGTTCTACCCACCTTCTGTATGCACGAAAATTTCGTAATAATAGGAAATTTGAAGTGCTATACATATCGCACTGCGAAATGTAAAATAATATCGTGGTGATAATGAAATGTATATCAATGTGGAAGACTTGGATTTTCGTCCTTTAGGACATGAAATAAAGCGAAAGCGAATAGAGGCTGGCTTGAGCCAAAAAGGGTTGGGGATACTGGTTGATCGCACCCAACGATCTGTTATGAATTTTGAAAACAAGGGCAAGATGCCTACTTTAGATGTGTTCTATAAAATAGTGACTATATTGGGAATCTCTGTGGATCAATTCTTTTATCCTAGCCTACTAAAAGGCACAGACACCAGAAGGTCGCTGGACTTCCTGCTGGATAAGCTGGATGAGAAAGAACTTTCTATTGTTATTGGAACTGCTCAGGCTATCATTAACGCAAAGGATATTGAAAAATAGGGAAACGCCCCACTGCTCATACAGCGGGGCGTTTCCCTATGGAGTCCCATATGACAAATTTCTAAACTTGTTTGTAATTCCTACTATAATTCTCCTATTTCCCCACTGCTCCAAACAAATTGATTTAGCTCTCTGGGTTTGTTCTCGCACCATAACCACAATTCTACAGAGAGTAGTCAGTTTTGAGTATTTTCATCTGGATATCATCTCAAGCGCACTTTTCCATCCCGCCAGGCACTTTTCACGCCAAAATGCTTCTTTCCCAGGACTATATGTGGTACTCTGATTCTGTGCAACGATATTTTCCGGGTATACCTCGGCCGCGATCCCCGCGCAGTACCCCGCGCCAATGCCGGAGAGCTCCTCCCGCTCCGGCACGACCACCGGGATGTTCAATATATCGCACTGGAACTGCATCAGGTATTTGTCCCGTGTAGGCCCGCCGTCGGCCCGCAGCTCTGAGAGCGCCACGCCCTCGCCGCGCATGATGTTCACGATGTCCGCGATCTGGTAGCCGATGGACTCCTCCGCGGCCTTGACGATCTCCGCCCGGCCGGTCCCCCGGCCCATGCCGCAGATGATGGCCTTCGCGTCAGACTTCCAGTATGGCGCGCCCAGCCCGGTGAAGGCCGGGACCAAGTAGGTGCCGTCCTCGGGGTCGGCCCGGGCGGCAATTCTGCCAGCTTCTTTGGACGATGGCAACAATCCCAGGTCGTCCACCAGCCACTTGATGACCGAACCGGTGTAGTTAATATTTCCCTCCAGCACATAGCTGACCTTGCCGCCCATGCCCCAGGCCAGTGACGTGACGATGCCCTTGTCGCTGAAAAGGGGCTTATCGCCGATGTTCACCATCACTGAGGAACCGGTGCCGTAGGTGGCCTTGCCCATGCCCGGTTCCACGCAGCCCTGGCCGAAGAGAGCGCCGTGGGAATCGCCCAGCACGCCATGCACAGGCACTGGGTGGGGCAGCAGGCCCTCGAAGTCTGTCTCGCCGAAGTTGCTGTCGCTCATGCAGACCTGGGGCAGCATGGCCGGGTCAATTCCGAAAAGCCCGCACAGCTCCTGGTCCCATTTCAAAGTGTTGATGTTAAAGAGCTGGGTGCGGCTGGCGTTGGAGTAGTCCGTCTTGAAGCTCCTGGTCAGCTTATAGACCAGCCAAGCGTCGATCGTGCCGCAGCACAGGGATCTGCCGTCAAGTCCAGGCGAATTCTCCAAGATCCAGGCCCATTTTGCCGCCGGGAAGTAGGGCGAAAGCCGCAGGCCGGTCTTGCCGCGGATGGTTTCGGCGTGGCTCTCCAGCCGGTCGCAGATGCCCTGCGCCCTGCCGCACTGCCAGACTACCGCGTCGGCCACAGGCTCGCCGGTTTCTCTGTCCCAGATCAGCGCGGTCTCCCGCTGGTTGCTGATGCCGATGGCGGCAATATCTGCCGGGTCGATCTTTGCGGCGGCGATGACTTGTCGGGCAGTTTCTATCATATTACTGTAAATCTCCACCGGGTCGTGGCTGACCCAGCCTTTTTCGCTTATCTTCTGCTCATGGGGCAGGTCGGAGCGGCCAATCAGCGCGCCTGTTTCATCCAAAAGCAGGGCCTTGGTGCCGGAGGTGCTCTGGTCGATGCTCAAAACGTATTTCATGCCAGCAGCTCCTTTACGGTTTTGGCGATGCCCTCGCCGGTCAGGCCGTAGTGGGCGAAGACCTCGCCGGTTTTCCCGGCAATGGCTGGCTCGTCGGGCAGGGCCAGGTTCTTTACCTTCACGCCGCCTAATTCCGCCGCAATCTGGCTGACCATGGCTCCCATGCCGCCGTATACACTGTGTTCCTCCACAGTGACAATAGCCTTGGTTTCCCGGGCGGCTTTCAACACCGCGTCCCGGTCGAGGGGCTTCACGCAGTACATATCCAGTACCCTGGCGGAAACGCCGTCCTTTTCCAGCAATGCCGCGGCTTCTGCCGCAGGGCGCACCATCTCCCCGCAGGCAATCAAGGATACGTCAGAGCCGTCCCGTAACAGGGTGGCCCGGTCCATTTCAAAGGGACAGTTGTCCTCCGTATAGATGTCCTCCACCGGGTTGCGCCCCACCCGGATGTAGGCCGGGTCGCTGTCGTTAAGGAGGGATTCTATCAAATGCTTCGTCTGATGCCGGTCGCTGGGCAGGTACACCCGCAGGCCGGGGACAGATGCCAGCGCGGCAATATCCTGGGCGCTGTGATGGGTCATCCCCAGGGCACCGTAACTGACGCCGCCGGAAATGCCGATCAGCTTTACATTGGTGTGGGAATAGGCCACGTCTACCTTGACCTGCTCCATGCTCCGGGTAGAGAGGAAACTGGCCGGGGAGGCGGCATATGGTTTCATGCCGCAGCGTGCCATGCCGGCGGCAGTGGAAACCAGGCTCTGCTCGGCAATTCCCATCTCTACAAACTGTTGGGGGAACGCTTCGGCAAAGGGAGCCAGGGATCTATGGGGCCGAACATATACTGATAGGCGGTAAGGCCGGTATTGATGTACTCCCAGTAGTTGGCGCCGCTGCCGGTAAGCTCGCCCATCTTGGTCTGGTCGATGTTGTTCCAGTAGTCGCGGGGCTGGCCAACAAGGTTCTCCATGACGTCGTCGGGCATGGCGGCTTTCATCTCCTGGTGAGGCATCAGGTCTACCATGGGATGCAGCACGTGGATGGGGGAGGCGTCCCAGCAGCCGCTGTTGCCAGGGCAGGCGAAGAAGTTTTCAAAATCGTTCTCCTCGCCGAACAGTTTCTCAGCATAGGCGTTCAGCACATGGATCATGGCCTCGGGGTACTCGAAGTTGGCGTTCACGCAGTACACGCCGTCGAAAGTGTTGGTGGCGTAGACCTTGGTCTCCTCCACGTCGCCGGTGGGCAGGCCCACAGCTACCCAGTTTGCCTCGGTATCCATGCTCTCCTCGGCAGTCTGCAGGCGGAAGCCGTACCAGTGGGGGCCGAAGAAGATGCCGCACTGATTGTTGGCAACATACTCAAAGGCTTTGGCAATATCCTGTGTGGAGAACTCCTGGTTCACCAGGCCCTCGCTGTACATATCCCGCAGCCAGCCCAGGCCGCCCTTCATCTCAGGTTGAACCTCGGAGAAAGCTACCGTGCCGTCATCCATCTTCTGCCAGTAGTTCCGGCCTGCAGTCGTGCCGCCATAAGCCCAGAAGATGCCCTTGCTCTCAGCCAGATAATCCTTACTGAGCATGAGCCCGATGTTGTCGGCCTTGTTTTCCACAAACGCCTTGGCAATATCGTGAACATCCTGCATGGTCTTGGGACGATCCAGCTTCAGTTCATCCAGCCAGTCCTGGCGTACCCAGCAGTGGTTGTAGCCATTGGTAGAGGGCATCTTTACCGGGATACCCATGAGCTTGCCATCAACAGTAACACCACGCCGGTGTACTCGGTGACGCTGTCCTTCTCGAAGATGCTCACTGTGTCGTGGTAGGTGATCTGCGGGTCGCTGAGCCGCCCGGACTGGAAGGCAAAGCTGGTCTTGAAATTATCCAGGACCCGGTCGATGTCAGCGGCCACCTCCAGTTTGTGTGACCTCCACATGGCTAAAATCTTATCGTAAGTTTCCACTTACCTCTTGCTCCTTTCGCGAAATGATTTGAAAAGTGAGAGCGGGAGCAGCCATCTCTGAGCTGCTCCCGCAGGCTATGTTGCCGTCCAGGTTCTCCAAAAGGTGCTTTCGGGCCGTGGCGAACTCATCGCCGATAAGCCCCATGCGCAGTACAGCGGTATTTCGGCTGATGGTGATGTTGGGCACCGTCACCAGCTCGTAGCCCTCATTACCAGAGCAACGAAGTTCTTCGAGGGTATACTGGTCAAAGGGCAGAGCGCACAGCTCGTCCTGGGTTTTCACGATCCAGCCCTCCGTGGTCAAGCCGTACCAGGAGCCAGTCAGGTCATCCCACTCGATTTCCGGCTTGTCATCATTGCCGTTGGTATTCTGAGTGTGGGGATTCCAGGAGGTTTCGGTTCTCACTTCTCCGTTTTCGTCTGTCAGGAGGATATGGCTCTCGCCAGTGGTCTGGCTGGTCAGCTTAAAGGCCACATTCGCGAAGCGGTGCATATTTTTCTCGCCCACCTTGACGAACTTCAGATCGCCGCGAATCACCTGATTATAGGCCGCCTCGCCCTCGCGGTACTCCTTGACAAAGCTGTCCTCGCGGACCTCAAAATCTCGGATCTTCTTGTCCGTCCAGAGGTAGCCCTTGCCGGGTTTGCTTTCCGCAAGGGTATAAGTCCCGTAAGGCAGGGCGCGCACGTCGGACTGGGCAACGCCATCCTTGACCTCAATGGTCAGGCAGACCTCGTCCGGCTCATAGAGCGCACCGTTCACATACACGGCATAGCCCATGCCATCGCCGGATTCTTTCTCATGCTCGATACAAAAAGCCGCCACATTGTTGGAGCCATAACGCATGGTTTCAATGGGCATGGGGCCGATATATTCTCCTAAAGTGGGCGGCGTACCGACCCCGCCGGGGAAACAATAATCACCCACATAAAGTGTACCGGAAGTGCCAAAGGCGGCGGCAGAGCGGGCCTTGCGCTGGAGGACCGGCCAAATCCTGTCCACATCCAGCTCCGTGCCGGGTGTAAGCTCCGGGTCGTCCGGGTCCTCCGGATCCTTGCTTGGTTCCGCAGAGGGGGCGGCGCTTGCTACAGGCTCGGCGGTTGCCTTTGCGTCCCCATCCGGGGCGGCGCTGTTCTCCGGGGCAGGGGAGGGGCTTGTTTCAGCTTCCGGGCTGCCGGTGGGTTCTGCTGTGGGGCCGGGCTGACTACTTTCGGCGGGAGCCTCGCTGGGCTGCGCTTCGGAGGATGATGTGTCTTCGGGAGCCATCTCCGCCGCGAAAGCAGAGAATGGCATGGCACTAAAGCAGAGCACCACGGCTAACAAAAGAGCTAACGATCTTTTCATGATTTTTTGCATAAATTAATATCCTTTCTCCAAATGGTTTTCACTGTGAACATGGGCTTTTGCCCCAAATCCCCCCTTTCAAGGGCGATGAACCCTAAAATTGGGCGCAAAAAAAGCCCTCCAGGTTTTGGAGGGCCTACGCGATTCATCGCCAGTTAGTTATAGTTATGTTTAATATAATAGATAAAACTCACCAGGCCGGGGTTCCGTGAGGTAGTATTGGGTGGCATATGGATGCATTTCCAGGAGATAGAACTCGATTTTTCGTGCGATCCCATCCGCGCCATTGTACGCGCCCCATTCCATCGGCCCGGCCCAGCCCGCGCCGGTGTAGGCCAGACTGCGGTCATACCGTTTAGATTCCGGCAGATGTAACGCCGCTCTGATAGCTTTCAGCTGTTGGCTGTCCGGCTGGTCTGCCGGGTGGTAGTAGAGTGCGAAGTAACCGTCTTCTTCCTCTGCCGTGATGCAGAACCGGTCAGCGGCGGTTCGGGTCAGCAGCTGCTGGATGACATTTGCGATGGCGGCGGAACTCCGCTTATCGCTCTCCACATTCTCCCAGCTGCCCACCGCCTGTCTGCCGCAATCTGTGGTGCTTATTAGCGAGGGGTCCCACTTTGCGGTAGTGCCATCGTATGAGAAGGTGGGGTCGTCATGCTTGCCGTTGAGCACATAGTCCAGCAGCTTTTCCGGGTCCTGGTTGGGTTTCAGCTTTGCCCGGACTTCATCTGTAATCTGAATCCTTGGCATATCAGGGTTGGGCGAGGGGCCAGGTGTTACATCCGGGCTGGGAGAGGGCACGGGCGGTTGGGCTTCCTCGCTGCCATTTGCCAGCAAGTTCCGGCTGTTGTAGAAAATCTGTGCCACCTGTGCCCTGGTCGCAGTGCCCTGGGGCATCAGCCTGCCATTACTGCCGCTCAAAATATTGTGGGATATGGCCCATTCCATAGCGCCTTTGGCATAGCTGGACACCCGGCTGCCGTCAGAGAATTTTTCAAGCTGGCCCTGCCGGGAAGTCAGGTCGCAGTCCGTGGTTTTTGCGTAGTTGTAGAGGATGACCGCCATCTGCTCGCGGGTCACGCTCTGGTCGGGGCTGAACCTCCCGCTGCCTGTGCCGTTGACGATCTCGTTTCCTGCGGCCCATTGGACATAGGGCGTATACCATCTGCCTTTGGGCACATCCAGGAAGTAGCTGCCGGGGTAATCATCCGGGTCGATGCCAGCTTTGTTTCCCAGCACTCGGACGAACATCCCGCGAGTCATGGGCGCGTTGGGGCTGAAGGTGGTGGCCGAAGTTCCACTGAACAGGCCCTCGCTGGCGGCGTAGTCCACAGCCTTATAGTACCAACTTCCCTGGCTCACATGGCTGTCGTTTCGGAAGATCATCTTACATCCCACCCATCTCCATAGTATTTTTTGACTCAGGCTTCGGCGGAGGCCCGGCCAGCCTCGCCTTGAGGATATCTGGGTCATCATAGTTCCAGCCGCCCTCATAGAAAAACTCCCTGCTGTCATGCTGATAGCGTTCGAACAGCCGTGGGAAGAGGTCCGCAACCTCATCGCTTTCGCATGGATAGTTGATACCCTCACCGTAATCAATGTCAGCTTTCAGCGCCTCTATCAACTTATCGTAGGCTGCTTTGTCAGTATGGTCATAGGCACTCTCGCCGGTCAGCTTCTCAAGTGCATAGTCCCCCGCATATGTGAAACTCTCGAACCAGTACCCATCGCCGGGGTCGAGGTCCGCCATAGAATCAGGGTCTTTGAGCGCTGCAAAGTACGCCTCTTTGCCCTGCGAAATGAGCCAGGCCCGGAAGTCGATGAAACTGTCATCTGTAGCGCGTCCCATGAGCTCGGAGGCGCTCCAGAGGCCGTACTTGTAGGCCAAGTCCTCGTAGGCGTGGACGATGTCGTGAAAGTCCTGGGCGTGGTCGGGACCAAGCTCCTTGAGTCGGGTCTTGAGCGTATCCAGGTACTTGTCTTGGTCCTGGCCGCAGGCGGCTTTGACCTCAGAGATTAGGCTCCAGAAGCCGTCTTTGCTCATGGCTTTACAACCGGGAATGATGTTACTTAAATTTGTTGCCATTGCGTTCCCTGTCCTTTCGCTGTTTTCTCTCCAGATCCCGCTGGATCTCCCTGGCCTCCGGCGGGTCGCGCTGAAAGCCGGGGACCTGTTTCATGAATGACTCATAGGCCCGATCCACTTTATTCTCTGTGAAATTTGGCATAAACTTTCTCATTCCTTTCGGTTAAAAATATTTTTGGGCAAAAGAAAAGGGCCATGAATATCTCCATAGCCCTTCCAAAATTATTTATTCAGTTTTTGTTTGCGGCGGCTCGTTTTCTCAACCACGCAGGTTCGAATCCTGTCAGTAGGGGGTGGCATCCCCCAAAACACGTCACGCCGTGACGGTCCTTTTTTCGCCCTTTGAACGCCAAAATTCCCCGGAATTCCGGGGAATTTTGGGGGTGGCATCTGTTAAGATGTGTAAACATGGCATAGCACACCAATTTTGATACAATAGCACCCCTATGGGCACAGGGGGTGTAAATTTACAAAAGGGGGTGCAACCTTACTCATACGAAAAGAAAATGTAGAAATTATCTTTGATTTTTTCACACAAATCCGTTAGGAGCATAACATATCTCAGCTTTTCAACATTCTCTGAGAGTACAAAAATATCTTTTGCATCTTGTACATCCTTGAAAGCATCTTTTAATTCTTTATGTCGCTCTGCTTCAAGAAGATTTAGTATTGCACGGCGATTGTCAAAGTTCAGTTCTATAGCATCAATTTCATATTTATCTTCTTCTATAATAATCTCATAAGAAGCGCTTTGAACTACGCGTCCCAAGCCCGCATGAGCTAACTGCTCATAATGAACTTCGGAAACGTCTAATATGGTTGGCTCACCGGTTTGCGGGTAAAAGGAAAAGCTAAGCATCGTTGTTTCGCCTCCTTTTAGGGACAGTCTTCATCTTTCGATTTTTCTCTTCCTTAACACGTTTTCTAATTCGATTTACCTCATCTGGTTTGACATTTTCATATAAGGTAATGCCTGCATCATCTAAAATACTTTTTGTCCTTTCACTTGTAGTAGTCTGTACTATTAATATGCCCACATCGCCTTTGTCGGCAATTTTTTTAGCTTCTCCTGGGTAAATGTTTTTCTTGCTTTTTATTTCTCCATATTTAACCGCATTCTTCATATTGCGATCTCCTATGCTTTCGATGTCCTAAAAATCGATCTAAAGCATCAATTAGCTGACGTTCCTGTTCTTCAGGATATAAAAAGTCACCATTGGGATCGTTATCCACTGTTGATGTAACCTCAATACCATAAAGTTCCCCTATTTCTTTGACCATCAGCTTCATATCCCTATGTTCTTCCAATTTTGCAATCATGCGATCTTCATCTTCCACTTGTTACGCCTCCTTTCTCAAGGCAATCGCCATCACTAAATTGCACACTCATTATAGCACAACGAGCACAAAATGTCCAGACAAAAGAGATCCCCAGTCAACTCGGTCAGCCAACCTAAATCGGTGGGGAAATGATGGTCAGCGGCAGTTCACCTTTCTATTTAGGGGTGAAGGTCATGATTGCTATAAAGGAGAAACACTTCTGTGGATTTGTAAAAGTCAATTAGGCCGAATGAAAACAAAAAAAGGGCACTGCATTTTGCAGCGCCCAAAGAAAGAATAAGACTTGACTGCTGGTTATTGAACTCCCCCGTATGTAGTATAGCCACGGTTGTCCTTATCTGTATGGACGTTCTCAATGTGCCCATCGGGATATTTGTCATAAGATAGGTGTCGGTTCTCAGATCGGGAGTACACTACGATATGCTCATAGCCGCTTTTCTGTTGGACAGTTTTGTCACCACCAGCAGCCAGAATGCTACGCTCGGCCTCCTCGACATCAACTTTTCCAGGGTTGTAATACAGACTCATATTATTTTCCTCCTTGCCAAAATATATATTAGCCGATTCCGAAACTCAAAAGCAGCGAAATCAACGCTTTCCAGTCACGGAATTTCGGGAGTTTCCTCCACTTACTGTGGTATCGCAGAGGAAGTCTGGCGTCGATTTGTTTCTAAATTTACGCATTTCATCACATTTATTAAACAAATTTTGTTTTCTGCTCTTGGGATTTTGCAATAGGCTAATTTTATAAATGAATTGTACCATACTATTCCCCAAAAATCAAATAGTAGATACCCCGCCAACCCATAAACGTCAGCAGGGGATACCCCTGCATTCGGTTACGCCTCTATCCTCGTCTCAATCTGAAAACTAAACGCCAGCTGCCTGTCATGGTATGTTGTGGCTTTTTGAACCATTACAATCCAGAGAGGCACATCAAAACCCGTCAGTTCACAGTTCTGTTTGGAGAGGGCAAGCATGAATCCTCCGATGGCATCTGCTTGGGCCAGTCGAGACTCTTTCTGATGTTGGAGCGCATCTGGCTTATCCATGGCTTTCTCATGCCTCGCCACATATTATTTAAGGTGGTACATTTTTTTAAGGGTGTGCAACGGCAAAACCGCACCCCTATATACTGTTGCTGTCAAAGATTCGGATACCAGCGCAGCAGATCGCCGCGCCCTTCTTCCTCCAACTGTTCCACCGCATATCGGAGCCATTCCTCCGGGGTCGGGATGTCCCCGGCGTGTGGTATTTCCTCCCATGATGCCCGTTTCACCGGGTCAGGGTCGTTCATCCCACGCTTTATGCGGGCTGAGATGATGGCCCGCATTTCTTCCACTGTGATGCCTCGTTCATGTGCCCAGTGTTCAAATAAAGTTTTCGGTTTTTCCATACTGACCTCCTTGAAATAATCAGCATTTCCCGGCAATGAGCCGGATAAACACTATGTCCCTTTAGGGTGTTGTTCTGTCTACCTATCGTGCCTATTATACCACCGTTTCGGGAATTATAATAGTTACAGATGGGTGGTGATATCTTGGACGCGCAAAAACAGATCAAAAAGCTGATGGAAGAACGGGGCTGGACGGACTACCGGCTGGCGAAGGAGTCCGGCCTGTCCCACTCCACCGTTACGAATATGTTCAACAGGAACAATGCCCCCACACTGCCGACCTTGGAGGCCGTGTGTAGAGCATTTGGCGTCACATTGGCACAGTTCTTTGCAGAGGGAAACCCATTGGAGCTTACCGAGGAACAGCAGGTTTTGTTTGCGAAGTGGAGTTCCCTGACCGAAAAGCAGCGAACCCTCCTGCTTGAACTTATGGACACGATGTAAAACCCCGTTGATCCTAATTTTGCGGAATCAACGGGGTTTTTATTATGTCAGCCCTCTATCTCGGCGCCATTCTGAAATCTGAATACCAGCCGCCCATCGTGGTAGGCCGTGGCCTTTTCCACCACCGCCAGCCAGAGCCGTTCATCAAATTCGGTGATGATATCGCTGCGCTCGTACAGCTCAAACATAAAGCCACCGATGGCATCAGCCTTGGCCTGCCGCTGTCTTTTCTGCTCCTGGAGGGCAGCAGCCCTGGCTTTGGCTTTCTCATACCTCGCCACATAGCCGTTGTAGCGTTCGGCGTATTCCTCCTGGCTCTGGACGTTTTGGGCATTTTCCTGGACGCACCGCTGGGTCAACTCCGTGACAACCTCGATCTCTTGGAGCAGCTCGTCCAATTCCGCGTCAATGGCGGAGCAGTCGGTAAGAGCAAACTGCATCAGGCGGCAATCTTCCAGCAGAGCGTTTTTGCCATCCAGCAGCTTATTGAACGCCGCCAGGAACCGGGCCTGTATGTCCTCCTCCCGCAGATGCGGGGTGGCGCACTTTTTCTCGCCATTGAACTTTTCATTACACTGCCAGATGACGCGGCGGTACTTGCCGTTGGAGTGCCAAACCTTTGGGCCGAAGAATGCGCCGCAGTCGCCACAGATGATGCGGGAGGCGAAAATGCTGCCGCCGCTGTAGTGGTGGCCCAGCCCTTTGCGCCGCGCAAACTCAGCCTGCACCTTATCGAACTCCGCTGGGTCAATGATGGGCTGGTGGCTTTCCTCAATGTAATATTGCGGCACTTCGCCCTCGTTGACTTTCATCTTTTTCTCCAAAAAGTCAACTGTGAACTTCTTTTGAAGGAGTGCCGACCCTTTGTATTTCTCATTTGTCAAAATGGAGGCTATCGTGGTGGTTCCCCATTTCGTTTTCCCAGCAGGGGTCGGGATGCCGTCCGCCGTGAGCGTCTTGGCGATTTGGTAGGGCGTTTTGCCCGCCATGAACAGGGCAAAAATGCGGCGGACAATTTTGGCCTCGTCCTCTACCACCACGGGAATGTCATCTTCCCCTTTTTCATAGCCGAGGAACTGCTTATAGGGAAGGCTGACCTTGCCGTCCGCAAACCGCTTGCGCTGGCCCCAGGTCACATTCTCCGAAATGGAACGGCTCTCCTCCTGAGCCAGTGAGGACATGATGGTGAGAAGCAATTCGCCCTTGCTGTCAAAAGTCCAGATATTCTCCTTCTCGAAGTAGACCTCCACACCCTTTTCCTTGAGGGTACGAATGGCGGTGAGGCTGTCCACCGTATTCCGGGCGAACCGGCTCACTGACTTGGTGACGATGAGGTCGATCTCCCCGGCAAGGGCATCCGCCACCATCTGATTGAATCCCTGGCGGTGGCGGATGTTTGTCGCTGAAATACCCTCATCCGTGTAGACCCTGACAAACTCCCACTCTGGGTTGTTCTGGATGTACTTGGTGTAGTAGTCGATTTGCGCCTCATAGCTGGTGAAAGCTGTATATAAGCCATCACGCCCTCCTTTAGCACTCCACCCGGCCCTCGGTCTGGTTCCAGGTGCCGCCGGTGAGGGCTGTCTTGTCCAAGGTGTCAAAATTCATAGAGAAGGAGCTTGCCGCGATACCCGCATTTTCTTCCAGCTTTTTGATGCGCTCCCGGTTCTCCGTTATCAGCTCCAAAAGGTGTGCGGCCTCACCCTGCCCCATGGTATGCACAAGCAAATTGAACCACTGGTAAAACGTCTCCCGGCACTCGTCCTCCAGCGTGGAGAGACGCACCTTCTGTCCCGCGAACCAACTCTCCATATCGGAGGCCATAAGGTTTAGCCTCTCGCCGGTCTCTGCCTGATATTGGGCCATCCACGCCTCCAGCTGGGCATTGAAGGCGGTGGTATCCAGCTGCTCCACAAGGCTTGCCACCAAGCCGCAAAGGTCGCTGTCAAGGCGTTTGTCGGTAATGTTAGCCTGTTCGATTTTGGTGACGCCAGCGGCCACATAGACCTCCGCAAGGCAAAGCTCGTAGATATCCGCATCCCGCTGCAAGTCCGCACCGACGGGTGTAGCCGCCGGTACTCCCTCCTTAACAGCCGCCTTTATCTCCCTGTTGACCCGATCCCAGCGCAGCACGACCCGGTCTATCCTATCCTGGGAGCCGTCCGCAGTCACCAGGGTCAGCGGAACCAGGCCCGTTGACATATAAAAATAGCCGTTGATCCAAGCCTTACCTGACAGTACTTTCACCCGCATTCCGGAATATTTCTCCACCTGGAGCCCTGTAGACGGTTCCGGGAACACGCCGTTGCCAATAATAGCGCCAAAATAAGCGGCCCAATCCTCTGCGCTGTATTTCCTGTCGCCCTTGACAGAATTGAAAAAACTGGATTTCTCCATACCCTATCTCCCTTTCGCAATCTGCTTGATTCGGTTCAGCAGCGTGGGCATACTCTCCCCAAAGGTCAACTCCAACTCCTCGCCGTTCTGCTGAAAGGTCTGTGTGGCCTCGGTGATGCGCACGTTTCGCTTTATTCCCCAGCGGCTATCCAGGCAGGTAACCCCGTCCCAGGCGGACTGCGCCGCATCACTGGCTTCATGGAAACGGCCGCCGAACCAGCCGCCTATGCCGTCAAACACACCGCAGATATCGTCCCATACGCCGGAAAAGAAGTCACCCGCCCCGGCAAAAATGTCTTGGATGCCCTGCCACGCGCCGCTGAAAAGATCTGACAGCATTTCGCCCAAGGGGCCAAGGCCCTCCAGTATAGCGAAGATGATTTCTGGCAAAGCAGCAAGGATGCCCGCAATAATGGCTGGCAGGTCACCCACCAGCGCCACAAAGAGCTGTATCCCCGCGGCAATTAGCTGTGGTATGGCCTTCATGAGCCCGCCAATAATGCCGCTAATGATTTCCGGCAATGCCTCCACGATTGCCATGATGATATCCGGCAGCGCGGCCACCAGCGATGTCAGAAGCTTGATACCAGCATCGACGATCTGGGGGATCGCTCCCACGATAAAGTCTACGATTCCCGTTATAATAGCGGGGAGAGCGTCAATCAGCGCGGGAATGGCGTCAATGATTCCCTGGGCCAGTCCCAAAATGAGCTGCAAAGCCGCGTCCAGCAGAAGGGGTAAATTATCCACCAACACTTGCACCATCTGTGCAACTACCTCAACAATAGCGGGAACCAGCTCCGGCAGGGATTCTGTAATCCCCTGGGCCAGCATGACGATGATTTGCAGACCGGCATCCAGTAGTTGAGGCAGCGCTGTCAGCAGCCCATCCACCAGCATCATGATGATTTCGGTAACAGCTTCCATGATGACCGGGAGATTGTCCATAAGCCCCTGGCCCAATGCGCCCAGCAGCTGCATACCGGCCTCGATGATCTGGGGTATGTAGTCGATGATCATGTTTAAGGCGTCGCTGAGAACCGTGCCCAGCTCGTCCATGAGGCCGTCCAGGCCGTTCTCCTTAAAGGCTTTTGTCATGGAACTTAGCGACTCCGCGCCAAATTGGGTGAAATCCCGCAGGGTGGGAGTCAGCTCGTCAGAAATAGCGATCTGCGCACCTTCCAACGCACTCTTGAACAGGGTTACGCTCCCGGCGAGATTGTCCAGCTGGGTACCGGCCATCTCCTCCGCTGAGTCCTTGGCATCGTCAATGCAGCCGCTCAGTTCGTCCCAGCGGGTTCCATTCTCGTTCAGAGCGGAATCCACAGCAGCGATGGCAGCAATAGCGTCCTCGGTATCCAAGCCGTATTCCCACTCCAGATATTCCTGCAGCTCATCCGCGCTGGTGCCCAGCTCCGCCATATTGTACACAAGGTCGGCCATCATGCCGTTGACCGCGCCGTCCGCAGCCCAGGCTTTGTCAGAGTATTTTTCCCAGTTGATGCCGGAGTTTTCCAGGGCCGCGCCCACATCGCCCACGCCCTCCACAGTGCTGGAGAGCAGGGCGTTGACGGACTTCAAGTCCACTTTATTGAAGATGGTATTTAGAACGCCGATGCGCTCCTCCTGGCTCATGGTTCCGAGAATGCCGTTCAGATCACCAAAGGTCTCGTTCAGTGGGCGCATATTGCCTTCCGCGTCAAACACCTCAAGGCCCAGCTCCTGCATAGCGGCAGCGGCCTTGTCGGTGGGCGCGGAAAGGGACAGAATGATATTGCGGAGAGCCGTACCACCCTCCGCGCCCTTCACGCCGTTGTCGGCAAGAATGCCCAAAGCTGTGCTTAACTCCGTGGTGCCACCAGCCAGATTCTTTGCGGTGCCGCCCACAGTCAGGATGGCATCGCCCAGCTGCTCCACGCTGGTATTGGACTTGGAGGACGCCATGGCCATCTTGTTCACCAGTTCCGTGGACTCGTCCATGGAGAGGCCCAAGGCCGACTGGGCATCCGTGACCATGTCCGATGCTCTGGCCAGGTCCATATTGCCAGCCGCGGCCAGATTAAGCACATTGGGCAGAGCTGCCATGGCCTCGTCAGCGTCGTAACCGGCCAGGGCCATGTAGTTCAGGGCATCGGCGGCTTCCGTGGCGGAAAAGGCAGTGGTGGACCCCATCTCCAGAGCGAAGTCCCGGAGCTCCCCAATCTCGTCCACAGTCTTGCCCATGGTGGCCGCAACCTGCGACATGGAGGAATCGAAATTCATGCCCACTTCCACAGAGGATTTTGCAAAGCCGATAACCGCTGTGACAGCAGCGCCCACGGCAACGGCGGCAGCTTCGGCAGCGGCCACAAGGCCGTTCCTCAGCGCATCCGCCAAGGTATGGGATTTCTTGGACGCATCCTCCATAGCCTCCCCAGCGTCCTTTGTGTCCTTTCCCAGACCGTCCATAGCGTCCCCGGCCTCATTCGAGCTGTCACCCAGGTCACTCATGGCCTTGCCGTTTTCCTCCACCTCCCGCACCATCTTATTGAGGGCGGCTTCAGCGTTATTGAGCTGTATTTGCCAATTCTGTGTCCGGCGGTCATTCTCGCCGAAAGACGCGGAGGCATTATCCAGAGCAGCGCGGAGGGTCTCGATTTTCTCCTTTTGAGCGTCAATCTCCTTATTGAGCACCTGATTCCGGGCGGTGAGGGCTTCCATGGAGGTGTCGTTCTTGTCGAACTCCGAGGCTACCAGCTTCATCTCAGAGCCCAGCACCTTAAAAGACTGGTTGATATCGTACAGCGCCTGCTTGAACGCCTTTTCGCCCTCCACGCCAATCTTTACGCCAAAGTTGTCAGCCACGAGCCTCACCTCCCGTCATCAGATGTCGATTGGAATAATGTCGTCAATGGACAGCTCCCGTTTGGGCTTGGCCTGCCCGGTGTACTGGCGGTGGCATTCACATAAATCCAAAATCAGCCCAAATGGCATAAGCCAGACCTCGTCCATTGACAGGTGTAGCCAAGCTGTGCCATAATAAAGCAGCCGGGTAAAGAATTCTTCATCCGTTACCCGACCGATAGGTTTTTTGGGCTTTCCTCACTCTGGATATTGCGCTGGGCGCCCTTGTACATGGCCTCGGTGATGGCTTCCTTATAGGTTGCCAGATTGAGGGGTGTAGTGAGCAGTTCCACCATTTCCTCGGTAAGCAATTCCTGCCGGTTGTCGGGGTCCTTGAAATTGTGGATGAGGATGGTCTGGTTGGCAAGCAGCGTAATGAGCCAGACGATCTCGCCAATGGCCATCTCGAAATTCTCGGACTTCATGAGCTTGGAGCCAAGATTCTCCAGACCGCCGTAGCGGGCGGCGATCTCCTTTGTGGCCTTGGTAGTGAGGATCAGCCGATGCTCCTCGCCGCCGATGTTCACGACCGCGCTTCTCTCAGTATCCATACATTAGCCCTCCCCTGACGGTTCCGTGGTGTATGCCGGTTCGTACACCTGCCTGTACCAGTCTGAAATGGTAGCGGCAGTAACGCCGCTGTCCCCCTCTGTGACCTCTGCCTTCCACGGGTGCTGGCCCCTCGCGTCCTCCTTGTTCCTGCGCAGGACCGTGCCCTCGATGGTGGGCGTGGAGAAGGTGATGCTGTCACCCTTGGTGGCGAGGTTTGTGGAGGGTATGCCGAATTTCACCCGATAGAGCCAGAAGTAGCGGTACTTGCCGTTGGCTTTACGGGCACGAAATCCGATAGCCACAGGCTTGCCGCCGTCCTCCGAGGTGGAGATGATCACGTCATTCTTGTCGATGGTCACGCCGGTCAGCGCGGCAGCGGCGGTGGGGCCGATGTCGTCCACGCCCAGGGAGAGCGTGCCATTCTTGAACTCCTTGACCACCTCCGCCGCGCCATCGTCCGCGTAGAGCGTGGCTTCTGCCAGGGCTACGGACAGCTCCGCCGACATGGCCTTTGCCAGCTTAACGGGCGTGCCGTAGGTCTCGTTGCCCTCCGCGTCCTCGGTGATCTCCGCGTAGTGGAGGGCGTCCAAACCGATCGTTGCCATGATAAAGCACCTCACATTTCGTAATATTTTGCGGCGTCCACATTGTAGTGGTGGTAGCCAGTATCTGTTTCAAAGCCGATGTAGCTCCGGCTGGTTATGGTGAAATCAGCGGCCAGCAGCTTCTTGGCGATTGCGTTTTTGAGCTTAGTGTAGTTGCCTTTTGAGTAGATAGCGATCCTGGCCTCCTGCACATCAACGCCGGGGCTGTTATCCGCATGAACATCGAAGGTGTCGTCCAGCGGAACAATGACCATGTATTCATCCGGGGCGGGGCCTTGGAACACGCCGGTCTCTATGGGGGCAGACAGCTTGCCCAGCGTTTTCTGCAAATCAGCTAAAATGCTCACAGCTTGGACACCTCCTCGTCAAATTTCTTCTGCATGGTGGACACACAGGCCGATTTTGCGGCGGTTTTTGCCGGTTTCAGGAAGGGCTTGGGGGGCTGTCCGTGCTTGCCGTACTCCAGAATGTTGGCGATTTTGGCGTTGCTGTCCCCTTCAGAGCGTGGCTCCGAAAAGCCCACCTTGATATTGGCGTTGCCATCCCGGTCAATCTTTACAGAGGTAAGACCAAGGGAGTTTTCCAGCTCCCCAGTAGAGCGGGAGGGGTGCTTGGTGTCTTTACCCACCACAGCGGACAGATGGGCCTTGACTTCTGCCAGCAGCACCTTGCCGCCTGCTTGCAAGACCTTCTCCGTAACAGCGTCCGTTTTATCGCCAAGCCGGGAAAGCCGCACCAAAAATTCATCCGGCATTTTGATCTCCATCCTAGCCACTGCTGGAATTCACCGCCTTTGCCATAACTTCCAGGTACATCCCCCGGCCTTTCGCAGCCTCTACTGACGTTATCTGAAATCGCTCCCCGCCGCACACCAGCGTCATTGCCGTGGTGATGGTCAGGCCAGGAATAACGCGAAACCGGAACAGGTCGGTGGCCTCGGAGAATGCAGCCATATTGGCCCACCTCTCTGAACCGTGCCGCCCCTCCCGATATGCACGGACAGACGCAACAGTCACATCCTCCATGGAGGAAAACCCATCATCGTCCAGCACCTTCCGCTGCTCCATGATATCAATGGTTGTATTCATCTTACCAAAGCTCAGACCTGCCACCTCCTGTCCAGCCGGAGTAAACTGTTTACGGTCGTCCATACCTGTCTAGCCGCCGCGGCGCTGTCCGCAAAAAAGCCGCCTGTGCTGCCGTCCCGGCTCTCATAGAAATGGGACGACAGCATGATGACGGCTTGCTCCGTGGTTGCGGGCATGGGATTTTTCCGATAGTACCCCTCCGGGATGTGCTGGTAACTTTCTGCATAGGCGATGGCGGCAGTGATGTAGCTCTCGATGAGTGTGTCATCTTCCGAGTGATTCAAAATCAGGTTATCTTTGACTCTATCCAAAAGAATTGACATAGCTGCCGCCTCCCGTTACAATGTTTTAACCGGCAGATGTAGTGCCTTTATTCTTCAGCACCTTCAGCGCCTCCGGCAGGATCAGCTTACCGTCCACGCGCTGGGACGCGAGGAAACCCACCTGCCCGGTGGTGGCGTACAGCTCATTCAGCCGCTTGAAGGTGCGGCCCTGGCGGTCGGCGATCCAATAATAGTTGAAGTCGCCAAAGAGGATGGACTTGGCCCCGGCGGCGATGGAGGGCATGAAGGCGGAGGTCTTGACGGGACGGCCCAGGATGGTGTCCGGAGCGTTGGCGATGAGACCGGGCTGCCAGAGGTACTGGCCGTTGTTGTCCTTCAGCTTGCGGATGGCCTTGATGGTGGAGTCGTTCACCACCCACACCGCCTTCTTGCGGTAGGGGGAGAACAGGCTGTAGTAGAGGTCCAACAGCTCATCGGCGGTGATGCCGGTGGCGGGGGCGGCGGTCACACCGACCTCCGCTCCACCCTTGTCCGCCAGTACCCCCAGGGGCTTGCCCGCGCCGTCCCCGGAGAAGAAGGCTTCCTCCTCCTTGCTGCCGATGCGCCGGGCGAATTCCCTGGCAATATAGCTCTCCAGATCGAACACGCTGTCGTTGAGCAGCTCTTCGGAAATCTTGATGGTGGTCCCCAGCTTATAGGCACCTATGGTCACCTGGCCGAAGGCGTCGTCGCTCTCGGGGAAAGCGCCGCCCTCCTCGATCCAGGAGGCAGTGCCCTTGGAGGACACCACGGGGATCTTTCGCTCCCCGCTGGCGGTACGGATGATGTGGGCGAGGCTGCGGAAGATGTTCTCCTCCTGCAAAGCCTGTACCAAGGTGTGCTCATACTCGTCCGGCACCAGGTAGCCGCCCTCCGTGTCCGCGCCGATGCGCAGAGCGTCCACCACCTGGGGCATGGGGGCCTTGGAGCGCATAATGTCCCAGAAGCTGGCGCGGTACTCGTCCGTGGCGCGGCCCGTCCGCCCGTCTGCCGCGTCAGGACGGTCGGTAATGGGCTTGCTGGTAGGCATGGCCAGTTCCCGGTCAAGGGCCTCCTGGCGCTCCAGGCGGGCGATTTCTTTGCCCAAATCGGTGATGTCCTGCTCCATCTTGGTGTAGGCGGCATCGTCCTCGGCGGACAGGACGCCCTTCTCGTTGCGGCGGCTGTCCAGAAAAGCCTTTGCGGCCTCCCACGCCTTGGCGCGTTTCTTGCGCAGTTCAAGAATAGTCATGGTCAGTACCTCCTTAAAATTTCATAAGATTAAGCCGCTCCATCAGTGTGTCGATGGAACGGCCTGTGGGTGTAGATTCGGAATTAGGCTTGCTGATATGGGTCTTGGCGGCGATTTTCCCCATGAGAGAATTGACCACCGCAGCCGGGGAATACAGCATGGAGCCAGCGGGCGGGGCCTCGTCCTCCGCCTGGGTGCGGGACAGGATGCCGTCCACAAATCTCAACTCCACCGCCTTGTTGGCATCCATCCAGGTCTCCGCGTCCATCATGTGGGAAAGCCGCGCCCTCGATAGCCCGGTCTTGATCTCGTAGGCGTTCATGATGCTCTCCTTGACCTCGGCCAGCATGGCGATGGCCTTTTCCATCTCCGCCTTGTCCCCGAAAGCGATGGTGGCGGGGTTGTGGATCATGAGCATGGACACCGGGGACATGAGGACCTTCGCGCCAGCCATAGCGATGACCGATGCGGCGCTGGCGGCAATGCCGTCAATTTTGACTGTCACCTTCCCCTTGTAATCCATGAGCATATTGTAGATTTGGGCCGCAGCCACGCAGTCGCCGCCGGGGGAGTTGATCCAGACGGTGATATCTCCGTCCCCGGCATTCAGCTCGTCCTTGAAAAGCTGGGGAGTGACGTCATCGTCAAACCAGCTTTCCTCCGCGATGGTGCCGCCCAGAAACAATGTCCGCTCCGGCGCCGCCCGGTTGGACCAGTTCCAGAATTTCTTCATCAGAATCCCTCCTGTTGTTCAGATGCAAATGCCCCCGCATTCTTTAGCGGGAGCATATTGCCGTTAATGAGATACAGATCGCCGCCCTCCTCGGCGGGGATGCGGTCCAGGTTCTCCAGCTCCCGGATATCGTTGGCGGACATCCAACCGTTCTGGCGGGCGGTGGCGTAGCCCTGCATCCGGGACTGGTAGTCGCCCCGCAGGAGGCCGTCCACGTTGAATTTTACGAAGTATTTTTTCTTCTCTTCCTCCGAGAACAGCCGTCTGGCGATGGACTGCTCCCATCGACTCACCCATGGGTCCAGCGTGTATTTCACGAATTCCAGGGACTGCTGCTCGATATTGGAGAAGCTGCTCTTGTCCAGGTCGCCCACCATGTGGGGCGGCACCCGGAAAATGCGGGCGATCTCATCGATCTGAAACTTCCTGGTCTCCAGAAACTGCGCCTCATTGGGGGAGATGGAGATGGGCGTGTATTTCATGCCCTCCTCCAAGACCGCCACCTTGTGCGCGTTGGAGCTGCCTCCGAATCCGGCGTTCCAGCTTTCACGCACCCTGTCCGGGTCCTTGACCGTGCCCGGATATTCCAGTATCCCGCTGGGTGTAGCGCCATTGGCGAAGAACTTGCTGCCGTACTCCTCCGCGGCGATAGAAAGCCCGATGGCGTTCTTTGCCATAGCGATGGGGGAGTAGCCCACCAGCCCGTCAAAGCCCAGGCCGGGGATGTGCAGCACATCGGGCGGTTGGAGCTTTACCGTGCCCTTCTTTGAGGTCATGGGGTCCTCGTCGCTGGCGCGGTATTCGTAGTAGAGCCGTCCTCTGCTGTCCCTGTCCACCGTCATGCGGTCGGGCATAAGCGGGTACAGGGCGATGACCTCGCCCTTGCCGTTGCGGATGACCTGGGCGTAGGCGTTGCCCCACAGGAGCAGGTGGGTCATGAGGGTTTCCCGGAACACAAAAGAAGTCATTTCCGGGTTTGGTTCATAGTGCAGGATGGAGTAGAGCGGATGCTCAGACGCCTTTTCCGAGCCCGTCCCCGTGTATCTGTACACATGGAGCGGCAGGCTTGCCACTGCCTCGGAGAGTATCCTGACGCAGGAATAGACCGCCGTCATCTGCATGGCGCTCCGCTCGTTGACGTACTTCCCGCTGGAACTTCCGCTCATGAGGAAGCTGTACGCGCTGCCCGCCGTGCGGTTGGCGGGACGGTCCCGTGAACGGAACAGACTGCTGAATATGCCCATTGCAAACCCTCCTATATAAACAAGATGCCCTCCGTGGTCTGGAGAAAGCCTTGCTTCTCCCATACATCGTAAGGCACATGGTCACGCCGGACCCGAAGGTCAAGGCTGTCCTCCGGAATCCAAAAATATGGGAGGACGCTGTACTTATCCTCCTCATCCCGCGGTGGGAACACCAGACAAAACGCCGTGATATCAGTGGTGCTGGAGAGGTCAAGCCCGCCATAGCACACCCGGCCATCCAGCTCCTCCTCGTCTGCCGGAAAAGCGCAGGCGTCCCACTTCTCCATGGGCATCCAACGGACGGACTGTTTTACCCACTGGTTCAGCCGCAGCTGGCGGAAGCTGTTCTCCTCACCGGGGTTCTGCCGCGCCGACTCACAGGCGGCTTTCACCTTGTCGATGCCCACGGTGATCCCCAGGGAGGGGTTGGCCTTCTTCCACACCTTGGGGTCCGTCCAGTCCTCGGACTCGTCCGCGCCGTAAATGACGGAGTAGAAGGTGGGGTCTATCTTCCGCCCCGCCTCAATATCCAGGGCCTTCTGGTGTATCTCGTAGCAGATGGAGTTGGTGTCGTTCCCGGCGGTGGTAATGAGAAAATACAGCGGCTGCATCCTGGCGTCGCCGGAGCCCTGGGTCATGACATCGTAGAGCTTTCGGTTGGGCTGGGTATGCAGTTCATCGAAGATAACGCCGTGGGTATTGAAGCCGTGCTTGTTTGCCACGTCCGCGGAAAGCACCTGGTAGATGCTGTTGGTGGGCTTGTAGACCAGCTTCTTCTGGGATTCCAGAATTTTCACGCGCTTCATCAGGGCCGGGCAGAAGCGCACCATGTCCACCGCCACATCGAAGACGATCTTGGCCTGGTTCCGGTCGGCCGCGCAGCCGTACACCTCGGCCCGTTCCTCGTTGTCCCCGCAGAGGAGCAGGAGCGCCACAGCCGCAGCCAGCTCCGATTTGCCCTGCTTCTTGGGTATCTCGATGTAGGCGGTATTGAACTGGCGGTAGCCGTTGGGCTTCAGGATGCCGAAGATGTCCCGAACGATCTGCTCCTGCCAGTCGATGAGTTCAAAGGGCTTTCCGGCCCAGGTGCCCTTGGTGTGGCGCAGGCTCTCAATAAAAGCGACGGCAAAATCTGCCGCCGCCTGGTCGTATCGGGAGTCCTTTGCCTTGAGCCTCGTGGGCTTGTAGCGTTTGAGTTTCCGCATGATCACACCTATAAAAAGACAAAGATTAAGCCTGCCGCGGGGTCGCCCCCAGGCAGGCTATGTCATATGATTTTGCCTTGAATCTTGCCGCTGCTCCGTTTCACCTTTGTGTAGGTGATCTGCGGCAGGGCGCCGGAGGAGGTGGCGACGAATCGTTCCGCTCCATCCTCCCGCGTGAGTATCTTTCCGCCGGGAACTGCCGCCTCCTTCACGATAGGACGGCGCTTGGCGGCGGACGCCTTATTTCTTCGCGCCATTATTCTTCCTCCTTGCGCCGGTGCGCCTCTTCGCGGGCTCATAGAGCCCCAAGGCCCCCAGGGACATCAGGCAGTTCGTGTCGTGGGTGACAAGCCCCAGGTCGAAATCCTCTTTCTCCGCCTTAGGCATCCCCTTGGTGTACTTGTCGTAGTTTTCCTTTGTCATGATACCCTTCCAAGGCTCGGTGACTCCGGCCAGTGCTTCTTTCGCTGTCTTTGCCATAACAGTGTACCTCCTTCCATTATCTGCCTTTCATGCTTTTTGTGGTGTAATAGTTCTTCGTGCTGGTGGTCAGGATGCTCCGGTCGAAGATGGTGTAATATTTTTCCCTGGCGCCAACATTGTTGCTCACTGCGTTATATCCCATCGCCATTGCCATTGCGGTTTTTGATGTGGACGCCCCCTGCACTCTGCCGTTTCTGACCGAGACGCCCAGCGCCCGTGCCGCAGTAGGATGGGATTGGACCCAGCTTATTCCGGCGGAGCCGTTCAAGGCGGATGAATCAATTACCCGCGCCTTGTCATTCAGCACGGCCCCAATAGTGGATGCCGAGCCATACCCATACCCTTGTGAGCCGCGGTGACTGTTGGAGAAATAAGCGCCTCCGCCGTATGCCTGCCCGCCATGGCCGCTTGCCTGAAATTGCGTGCCCGCGCGGAACTCGTCCGCGATCTGCTGAGAACTTTTCCCGGAATACCGATGGTCATCGTTGACCGTCCGGTACAGCGCGACCGCGCCTCGCTTCCGTGCCAATGCCTCTGCCTGGGCAGAAGATACGATCTGCGGCTGCTCGTTCCACCCGGCGGCAAGGATCAACCGCTGTGTGGGTTCATCACGGTACCCAGGCGGCAGGACCGCGCTGTTAGACTGCTGGATAAAAGAAGCAAGCCGTGCGTCCGACATGGTGTCCAGCCGGATGGGTCCCGCCGGCCTTCCTCCTCCGCCACCGCCGCTGCGCCCGCTTCCGCTGCCTCTGCCTCCCATATTAAATCATCACCTCCATGAAGTCAAGTCAATGTCCCCGCATAAACTGCACAAAAAAACCGCGCTCCCGGGGGAGTACGGTTTGTGTCATTTATGCTGTTTGCGGCTGTGGCCCTGCTATTTCCGCCTGCTTTTAGCGGCCCTGGCGCTTTTCACGGCTTTTGAGCCCTTCTGCTTCTGGGGCGGGTCATGCAGAGTGATCGCCGTCCCGTTTCCGTATCCGTGGTCCGAGAAAAAGCCAGGCTCCTTCACCGGCGCAGCCGATTTTGCTTTTTTCTTTTCTGCCATCGTCCTTACCTCTTTCCTTTTAATAAATTTCCACGTCAAGTTCGATCTGCTTGTAGTATTTCGCGCCGGAACGCCCCCGCTGGCCTGTCCAGCGAACGCCCGTGATGCGGTAGTTCTGGTTCGGCGCGAACACAAATTCTCCAAAATTGCCGCCCGGACCCGTACCGGGCATGAGCGCCTGCGCCGATGCCGGAGCCTTGATGTTCAGCTTGACCGCCTTGTCCGTGAAGCTGTTCCTTCCCGGCGCTTTGGAGAACTTATTGCAGGACGCGCTGAGGAAGGAGTGGTCGGTGTAGGTCTGCCCCACCAGCCGCCGCTGGAGCGTGGTGATTTTCATCCTGTCGAAATTCGCACAGCCCAGGTCCGCCATATAGTCGACCCGGCAGAACCGGGTCATTTCCAGGTTCTCGCCCAGGTTGTGCATACCGTTCATCAAGCCGTCCCGCATGGCCTGCTGGCTCCGCGTAAGCGGAAGGCCCTGCCGCATGGCGTAGTTCATGTTCTGCGATGGCGCGTAAAGGCTCCCCGGCGTGGCCTTTGGGTCCAGATAGGCCGCGATCGCCGCCTGCGTCTGGGGATCAAACTTTTGCAGGGAAAAATAGCTATACACGTCTGAAACTGTGTAACTTACACCTGCGTGTGGCGGTGGATGGTGTCGATGATTTTGTTCTGCTCGGCGATGTCCACACCGATGCTTTCCAGTGCCTCTCTGGTACCGCAGTCAGGGCAGATAGGACCGCTGCCGTCTCTGGCCGTGGCCGGAGGCGCAGTGTAAGGCTGGCCGCACCTGGGGCAGACTACCATACGTATCACGTTATCCTTCATAGCCGCACACCTCCCTGCATTTATCGTAAGCCGCAACCAGCACTTTCTTATCAAAATTGAAGGTATCATACCCTTCCAGACAGGTTCTCATGTATCGGCTCGTGGGAACATCAATTGGGCGCTCCTCGTGCATGATGTACACGAACGCTGTCACCGTTCTCCGCCGTCCCGTGCGGATGCCCTTGTACTGGATTTTGAGGTTCCTTTTATAATAGAAAGTGGGTGCGCCCTCATAAAGGTCCAGGGCCGCTTCGTCCGATTCCGTTACCTCCCAGACCACCACAGGGACCGTACCGCCCTTGCATTCCTCAATCGTGAGGTAGGAGCCAGTCTTGCTCCCTTTGAAAAGCAGTTCCCAGCCCTTGAGGTTTGCTGTGCCAAGAAACGTAGCGTGTGGGCAGCGCACCCGCATCTGGCGGACGTTGAGGTTGCTGCCGTAGGCGATGTAATATCTCTTTGCCATTTTATTTCCATCCTTTCCGAAGGAAATACCCTTCTACCACCTAAAGACCGCCGAAGCGGTCAGTAGAGGTGGCAGGAGGCTATCTCCTGCGGTTCCTTCAAGCGGCGCGTCCGTTGCGGAAGGCTGCGTCTCCGGCGAGGCGGCGGGTCAGCAGGTCGCGGGCGGTGGCGAACTCCTCGCCGATGAAGCCCAGGCGGAGGAGCCAAGTGCGCATGGCGTATTTTGGATTCTCGTTCTGCTGGGGCTTGGGGCTGGCAGTCTTGACCGTCTTGGCCATCTGGCTGAGCGCGAGGCAAAGCTGGATGTAACTCTTGAGCTGTCCGGCGTGGAGGCCGTTCTTTTTCCCATCCGCCGGGGCATCGAACTGGAAGAGCCTGAATTCAATTGTACCCTTGGTAAAGGTGGCATGGAGGTTGAGCATATGGTAGCGGCTGTCGTTGTAATGCTGGCTGCGCCCATAGCTGGCGTCGTTGCTGTTATACCAAATGTCGGCGAGGCCGCTCATGGTGCTGGGTTTGCGCTGGTTGACCGCTTGGATGAACCGGGGGTTCACCGTCCGGCAGTAGCGGCTCATGCGGTAGCGGTCCAGGTCCAGGGCATCAGCCAGGAGGCTCTCGTGGCTGGCCATGATGTTTGCCAGGTTGCGGAGGGTCTGCGGGGTGTGGCCTTTTGCGCCGATGTGAATGTGGACTCCACACCCTCTGGTGGCGTCGCTCTTGGCCCCAGCCTTGCGCAGCCGCCGCACCAGCTCCTGGAGGCTTTCAATATCCTCGTAGCGGAGGATGGGGGTCACCAGTTCGCACTTTTCGCTGTCCGGCCCTGCGATGCTCACATCTTTCTGGAACTTCCACTCGCGGCCCTGAGCATCCCAGGCCGACCAGGTGTAATAACCGTTGCGGTAGGCGGTATCTCCGTAACTCCCGGTTCCAAAGAACTCGGCGGCAAGCTTGGCGGCGTGCTGGCGGGTGATGTTATTCATCTCTATTTCGACCCCAATGGTCTGCTTTTTCATCTCGGCGATTTGGTTTGCTATCTTCTCGGTCATGGTAATGCCCTCCGTTTTTGGTGTATTTCCTTTTCGGTAGTGACATATTAGCGTGAAACGGAGGATATAGCAAGAGAATATGAAACTATAAAACTCACAATCATTTGAGAGAGGAATTGTGTAATTTATAGCTCAGTTTGCACCAGCGAAGCAAGGTTTTCGCTCTCGCCAGCCAAGATGTCCAACATGAACCTGGCCCCGGTGCGGAACCCATCCATATAGCGTTCTTGTGCCATGGTGGTGCTGGTAGTGAGCTGGGCATCCACTAGCCGCTCCAACTCAGCGAGGCATTCACCGTCCAGATGTTCCCGGAGGAAGGACTCGGCATCGGACATCGCCTCCACCGATTTTCTCAGCTCCGAGGTCTGCTTGATGGCGGTAGCGTCAGGGGAAATATTGCCGAGGTAAAACTCTTTGATGATGCTGCGCATTTTATTCGCCCACCTTTCTGCACTTGTCAACTCCGTACAGCACATGGAGGGAGCCGCCGCTGTCCCAGGCCACCATGATGGAGCCGATATCGTCCACGCCAATCACAGTGCCGCGGGTACCAATGGGCGGGGCCTGGGGATCGTCCATGCGGAGCAGCTCTACCCGCGCCCCCTGCGGGAACTGCTCTTGCAGGCTGGTTAGAATTTCCGGGGTCACGGCTCTCATGATGCCGCCTCCTCTCCGAAAGAGGCATTGACCTGCTGAACCAGCAGCTCGTCTGCCAGGGCCTCGGCCAGCTCCGGCTGGAGGGCCTCGGTGTGGCGCTGGCCGTACTTGAACGCGCTGTTGCCGGAGAGGTTGTGGAGCAGGATTTTCCGTTCGTCCTTGAACTCGGCTCCAATGAAGCCCAGCCGGAGGAGAAAGCACCGAAAAGCGTATTTTTCGTTGCCGACTTCCTTTTCCCTGGCAGTGATACGCTTCTGGTTAACGCTCATCTTGCAGAGGGCGGAAATAAGGTGGGTATAGGCTTTCGCCGCGTCCGGCCCCGGCAACTCGGAGAGCCAGGGGAAAGACAGGGTATTTTCGCCGACCTCAACCGGCAGGGCATCAATGCCCAGGGCCTTTTTGATAAGACTTCCTTTAGCCGCCAGGATGCGGTCGAGGTTATCGATCTGCACCTTGTCCAGCGGGATTGCCACCGTAAGGCCCATGTTTGGCCTCTGTGGGCCGTTTCCCGCCTCGGCGGGCCATTCCTTGTCCAGGTTCTCATCGGTGGCAGGAACGGCCTCCTGCTCGGCGGTGTTGGGCTTGACGATGGTGTCCTCGGTATGGAACCCCTGACCTTCCAGTTCAGTCATCAGGGTGTCGATGTCGCTGTTGTAACCCCGATCCTCGAAACTGACCGCGCCGTCCTTGCTGACGGTGAGGTAGCCGATCTGGTAGGCGAAGGTCGGCGCGCCAAGGTACTTTTTGTCCGAGCCCATGAATCCGGAAATGTAATCGGCCAGGCGCTTGCGCTCAGAACCGGTCACGTTGTAGTTGATGGTCATGATGTGGACCTCCTTGTTTTTTGGTAGTCACATATTCCCATAACCGGGCCTAAATAGCAAGACATTTTCCGGCTGTAAACTGCACGATGTTTACGGCAAATCGCGGTACATTATCAGGAAGATTTCCACATATGAATTGCTTTTTCCCCTTGGTTCTGCTATGATTTATTCAGCGTCAAGCCCAGCGGCCCATGCAATACCGGCCAGTACAAAGAACACATTGGGCAATGCGACTCCATTCCCCCACATTTTATATTCGGCGGCATCGGAGTGGGGATGCTGCAGCCATTTGACAATCTGGTTCCGGCTCTTAGCCTTGGCGGAGCTACCCATCACCCGGCGGTGGGTCTCCCAGACCTCCGTCCAGAAAGCTATGTCCTCCTCGGTAGGCTCCGGCGTTTCTAAATTGACACACCAAAAATCCGGGAAGCCCTGTAACCTGGCGCATTCTGTGGGGGTAAGCCTCCTCACGCTGTAGCCCCGGTTGACTGCGGCGGGGTCTTTGAAATCCCGTGCCATCAGGGTAGGGGCCTGTTCCTCGCTGACCTGGGTATAACTGCCCGTGGTCACCGCATAGGTCGGCCCCTCCACCACGGTGGTGCCGCCCTGGTTGCAGGAAGGGTTGCCGCCGCCCTGATCCAGCGTCCGGGAGGTGTTGGCCTCATAAAATCCAGCGTGTGGATTATCCGAGAGCATGGCGAAACTGGACTTGGAGCAAATGCCATAGCACTTTGGTACAAACAACGTCTGGTCGTTATTGCAGGAGAGGGTAGCGGACATATCCTCTTGAACCAGAGGCCCCTTGCCGCCGCCTTCACAGCCGGAACGGATTTTCAGCGTCTTTGGCGTGTTGGCCTCCACCACGAAGGGCTGGTTGTTGCCGCCTGTTCCGTAGGTGGAGCTGACCGTAGGGGACGTGTCCAGAGGCCCGGTGTATCTCGTATCCTGACTATGATTCTCATAGACAGCCGCAGGAACAACGCCAGCCCGGAGGGTGGGAGCGCGTTCCTCTTCATAGCCAATGCCCCGGCTTTGGGCTGAGGGCTCTTTGCAGAACCCGGCAGCCATCACGCAAGGAGGATGTCCGTCCATCTGGGCACGTAGCGTTCCGGACACACCGACCGAAACATCCATATAGCTCCCACCTTGGTCGTTCAGACAGATACCGCCTGCCGCTCCAAGGCCAGCCGCAGTATCTCTGGCAGCTCTTTGCCACGAGCGGAAGCCCTCCGCAGAATACCTAGACAAGCCTTCGGACTCAAATAGTACTTGTCCGGCACGCTGCCCTGCAAGATCGCCGACAAGGTAGATTCTACGGCGGCGCTGGGGGACTCCCCAGTATTGAGCGTCAAAAGTGCGGTACGCAACGCTCCATTGCTCTCCCATGTAAATGTCGGCGTAGGGCCAGCGGTCTTTCTCAGGCATAGGCACCTCGGCCCCCGGCTCGATGATGCCGATGACCGCTTCGAGGACCGCTTTGAAGTCGAGGCCCCGGTTCGAGCTGAAAGCCCCGACAACATTCTCCCAGCATATCCATCGCGGGTATCTTCCATTGGTGGCACACCTCATTTCCTTGATGATGCGGATGGCCTGATAAAACAGTGAGGACTGAGCGCCATCCAGCCCAGCCCTTTTCCCGGCGATGCTCATATCGGTACACGGGGAGCCGAAGGTGATGATGTCCACCGGCTCGATCTTCCCGCCATCCATCCGGGAGATGTCGCCGTAGTGTTTCATGTTGGGGAACCGCCTGGTGGTCACCCGGATAGGAAATGGCTCAATCTCCGAGGCCCAGACCGGGGTGACGCCAGCCAGCAGCCCGCCCAAAGGGAATCCCCCGGAGCCGTCAAACAGGCTGCCGAGGGTCAGTGTGTTTTTCTGTTCCATCGCAGACCTCCGAATACTGATAGGTCAGCCCATCCCGCTGGACGGAAACACCATCGGCGGAGCCGACCTGCTCGATGTACCTCTTGACGATCACATCACAGAACTTCTCGTCCAGCTCAATGGTGCAGCAGGAGCGGTCGGTCTGCTCACAGGCGATCAGCGTGGAGCCGGAGCCGCCGAAGGGGTCCAGCACCAGGGTGTTGCTCATGCTGGAGTTCATAATGGGGTAGGTCAGCAGCGGGATCGGCTTCATGGTGGGGTGGTCGCCGTTCTTCTTGGGCTTGTCAAACTCCCAGATGGTGGACTCCTTCCGCCCGGTGTACCACTGGTGCCTGCCCTTTTTCTTCCAGCCAAACAGGATCGGCTCGTGCTGCCACTGGTAGGGAGAGCGGCCCAGCACTAGGGACTGCTTTTTCCAGATACACGTCCCGGAGAGCCGGAACCCGGCATCCGCAAAGGCGCGGCGGAAGTTCAGCCCTTCGGTGTCGGCATGGAACACATAAATACTGGCGTCATCCGCCATCACCGTCTCGGTGTTCTGGAACGCTGCCAAGAGGAACTGGTAGAAGGCATCATCCGCCATATTATCGTTCTTGATCTTCCCGGCGCTGCCCTCGTAGTTCACATTGTAGGGCGGGTCCGTGATGACCAGATTGGCCTTGCGGTCGCCCATGAGCAGGGCGAAAGTTTCAGCCTTGGTGCTGTCGCCGCAGACCAGCCGATGCCGCCCCAGCGTCCACACATCTCCGGCCTTGGTGATGACCGGCTGTTTCAGCTCGGCATTCACATCAAAATTGTCCTCCTGCACATCGGTGCCATCACCGAACAGGGCAGCCAACTCCTTCTCATCAAAGCCAGTAAGCGCCAGGTCGAAGTCATCCGCCTGCAGGGCTTCAATTTCCACACGTAGCAGCGCCTCGTCCCATCCGGCGTCCATCGCCATGCGGTTGTCTGCGATAATGTACGCTTTCTTCTGAGCATCTGTCAAATGGTCGGCAAAGACACAGGGGACTTCCGCTATGCCCTCCTCCTTGGCGGCAAGAATACGACCGTGACCGGCGATGACACCAAAGTCACGGTCGATTATGACGGGATTGATAAAGCCGAACTCCCGGAGGGAGGAGCGCAGTTTGTTGATCTGCTCCGGGGAATGCGTCCGGGCGTTATTCACATAAGGCACTAGCTTACCAATGGGAACGAGCTGCATTTCATTTGTCGTTTTCAAGTGCCGCCCCTCCTTTTCCGCAGAAGCTGTTCCATCGTGTCGTTCGGGTTATCCGTGAACTCCTCGGTGCAATTCTGCTTGACAATATCGTAAATCTCATACCACATCATGTTCGCTGTCTTCTGAAACTGCTGGGACATCTGCACGAAGGGTGAAACCATAACGCCGCCCGTGGTGGGGTGCTTGCCAAGCAATCCATAATTGCTTATGGCGTCCTCGCACTGAATGTACCGTGCAAACGCCTGCGCGTAGGATTCGATCAACCGCTTATTGACCAAATTCTCACAGCTGCGCCGCTTCAGCCACAGCCAGGTCTCCTTATAAATTTCGTCAGCCCCGAGGGGCACCCCATTTTTCTGCCTTGCGGAAAGGTACTCGGCGGGCCGGGGCATATCAGCGCCCTCCAAAACCGCACCATCGGGCAGATCCACAGCCTCCAACTCCGCGGGCTCCAACTGGGGGATGTCGTTGCTCATGATTTTGACAGGCTGGCCGTTCTGGATTTTTTCAGCGGCAGGGGTAGGTTTGCCACCCGCGCGGACGCGCTTGCCGCCCCGGTTTGTACCGTCTTTCGCCATGACAACACCTCCCCGTTTCAGTAAATTTTATAGTCAAGGGTTAATCCCCTGTTTGAACCGCAATTTTTCTGCACGAAAGCCCCCGCCCGCTGCATTTCCTAAATGCGGTAGAGATTCAGACTCCCCCTGGGGTCAGCACGTGTGCCAGCGGTCGCCTCTCTCAGCGTGGATTCTTCCGTGACAAGAGTGGCAAAGAGCCATGAGGTTACTTTCCGTATTTGTGCCGCCCTCTCGTAGGGGTAAAATATGGTGGACCACCTGAGTGGGCGTGTATCTCCCAGCCCGCAAACATTCCTCACACAGAGGATGGGCCGAAACATACCGCTTACGGATTCTTCTCCACTCGGTGTTATAACGCTTGGCTGTTTCCGGGTCGCGGTCCCAGAGGTTATAGCGCTTGGCCTCCAGCTTGGAATGCTCCTCGCAGAACCGACCCTCACATAACCTGGGACAGCCGGGGTAGGAGCAGGGCCGCTTTGGCCTCTTGGGCATTGACATTCCACCTCCCAAGCGGGTATAATAAAAGCCACCCACGGGACTGCTCCCATGAATGGCTCTGTCTTTATCCTATTCTGCTGATTGTATCATATCACATGTCAACCCTGTGACACAATGCAAATGGTGTGCCAAAGTGTGCCAACTTTTAAGGCGGTAGGATTTTTTCGTCCGGGATAGCGAAATTGTCCAGCGCCGCGCCGTGGATGCGGTGCACCGTGCGGATGGACACGTTCATGATCCGGCAGATATCCTCCCAAGAAAATCCGTCCAGATACCGGCAGCGGAGGAGAATCTGTTCATCACTGTTATCCATCGCATCAATGACCCTGTTAACCGCCCTCCGCAAATCCACCAGTGTATCAACTTTGGCGTTGACATCCCGCTCTATCTCATCAATCTTCTCAAGGCACATTGTGAACGGAGCCTCTGTGGGAGGATTGGGATTGTGGTGCTCATCAAAACCGCAGCCAGACAAACGGCAGGATAACCCCCGCCAATATTCCAGTTCCCGGAGCCGGCAGTTGATAGCCTCATCCAGCCGTCTTGCCTGGGACAAATACTCTTTCGCTGTCATGTACTCGCCTCCTCGCTTGCAGCTTTTAGCTCCCTGATTTCCGCCATGATAGTCTCAAGCTGGATTCTCAAAGCATCCATAATACCCACAGCAAACCTGGGCGGGAAAATGTACGTTACGGATTTCGGCTTTTCTTTACCCTGCTCCTTCGGGAAGTGGGCGGACACGCGGAATGCGGTACTGCTATGGGCACCCAGTATGGTTTCATAGGTTTTTGCCGCTTTCTCCAGCTCACGGATTTTCACATTCCGTGCCAGCCACTCCCCATTGATAGCCCCGTTTGTCAGAGCCGCATACCAGTCGGAATGGAAAAATTTCTCACATTCCCACATCACAGCGCTTGGCCCTTTCCCGCCGACTTTATTCCCCATAAAAGCTGCCGCGTAATCCTCCACAGCCTGCTGCACGATTGCGTTTTTCAAATTGTCATATGCGTCCATATTGTACCTCCAAAATGTTTTTTACAAATTCGCCTTCACCGCATCAATCAATGCGGACTGTGTTTTCTCTTTCTTGCTCAAAGCGGACATGATCCGCTCGTCAATGGTGTGGTTGGCGATGATGTGGTGGATGACCACCGTGTTCGTCTGGCCCTGCCGCCACAGTCGGGCGTTGGCTTGCTGGTACAGCTCCAGCGACCAGGTCAGCCCGAACCAGACCAGGGTGGAGCCTCCGGCTTGGAGGTTCAGCCCATGTCCGGCAGAGGCGGGGTGGATGAGGGCCACCGGCAGCTCCCCACGATTCCACCGGGCGATGCTCTCCGAAGTGTCCAGCGGGGAGAACGGGATGTGGAGCTTTCGGAGCCGGGCGGCGATCCGCTCCCGGTCGTGCTGGAACCAGTAGGCCACCAGCACCGGCTTTCTGTTCGCCGCTTCGATGAGGTCCTCCAGCGCGTCCAGCTTGCGGTCGTGGATGGGGAACACACGCTTGTCCTCACCGTAGACGGCCCCGTTCGCCATCTGGGACAGCTTGTTTCCCAGAGCCGCCGCGTTCCCGGCATCCACTTCCTCGCCGCCCAAGGAAACCACCAGCTCAGAGCGCATGGTGTCGTAGGTCTGCCGCTCCCGCTCGGAGAGAACCACCCGCACCTCGTTCATAATGCACTCCGGCATCTGGAGGTGGTCGGCGGCTCTCATGGAGATCGTGATGTCGGAAATCTTCTGGTAGATGGCCTCCTCCGCTCCGGGGAGCGGCTTGTAGGAGAACACCACCTGGCCGTTCCGCTTATCCGGCTGGAAGTACCGAGCGCGGTAGTGGGTGATGTACCGACCCAGCCGTTTGCCCATGTCCAGAAGGCGGAACTCCGCCCAGAGGTCCATCAGGCCATTGCTGGAGGGTGTGCCAGTCAACCCCACGATCCGCTTGACGCCGGGGCGGACTTTCAGCAGGGAGCGGAACCGTTTTGCCTGGTAGGATTTGAAGGAGGACAGCTCATCGACCACCACCATGTCGTAGTCGAAGGGAAGGCCGCTGTCCTCGATGAGCCACTGGACGTTCTCCCGGTTGATGATGTACACAAATGCCCGCTGGTGCAGCGCCGCCTTTCGCTCGATCTCGCTCCCCACCGCCAGCGACCAGGACAGGCCCCGGAGGTGGTCCCACTTTTTGATCTCGGTGGGCCAGGTGTCTCTGGCGACCCGAAGTGGGGCGATGACCAGCACTTTCCGCACCAGAAAACTGTCCAGGCACAGGTCGAACAGGGCGGTGAGGGTGATGACGCTCTTGCTCAACCGAGGCCCATATCCAGCAGAACCGCCGCGACCGGATGCTCCAGGATAAAATTGGTCACATGGCTTTGGTACTCGTGTGGTATGAACTTCATTCGGCATCACCTCCCTCTATAGCGCCCATTTTCCGTAATTCATTTATGAACCAGTTGAACTCGACGTGGAATTTTGCGTGTTCTGCCTGTGAAGCAAATACACGCAGATTTTCCGGTCTATTGTTTCGCTTATCACCATCAATGTGATGAACAACTTCACCCGGACGTAACGGCCTGCCCAAAAGCTGTTCAGCAACAACTCTGTGTTCATGCCGCCCATAAAATTTGGTATAGGTTTTACCCTCGCCAGAATTCATTCTGGCTTCTCGGAGCTTTTCCCGGACTGCTGGAGTCATCCTGTTTTTATTCAACACAGGATTAAGCCTACTGAATGTGGCGCCGACATTGGTGTAGTCTTTCAAGGTGGCGTAACCGCCAGGATTTTTCTTCTTGCTGCTGAAATCAGCCAGACATTTTCGACAGCAGAAATTGTGAGGTGTGATCCTGCAGCGTTCTTTTTCAAAGGGCTTACCGCACCAGTCACATCGAATTTGCAATTTCATTGAGGACACCTCCGATCTGCTCCGGCCTGTCGATGCAGTACACCGAAAAGCCAAGTCCTTCCAACTGCGCCTTCCTCCGAACCTGCAAGGGCCGGAGTTTTTTGCCTGGTGCTTTCAGTTCCACAAAGGCCAGTATCCCGTTAGGAAGTAACACCAGGCGGTCGGGCATCCCGTCATATCCGGGGCTGATGAATTTTGGGGAGAGGCCACCCATCGCTTTGACAGCCGCGACCAGCTTGACCTCCACAGTTTTTTCACGCATAGAATTCACCTCCTGCGTTCCAAGAACGGAAAAATCCCTATACGCGCGTATATGCGGGTTATGCGGAATTGGTATCTTCTTTTCTTATACATTTAAATATATAAGAAAAGTTAGGAACACAGGAACAAGCCAGCCGACAAACCTTGCAACTAATGGGGGCGCGCCCGTTCCCATGAGATGTTCCCGTAGGTGTTCCAACGGCGGGACTTCCCCCTGGGAACTTGTTCCTGTGTTCAGTACAAAAGGACCTTTTTACTCGGAACACCCCTTGGGAACAAAAATGTACTGTGGCCCGTAGAGGGGGATGCGCACTTTACTCTCTGCCCGCTGCCAGCCGACCCGCTTGAGTATGCCGGTGATCTCGTTGCTGTCGGAGCGGTGCAGGTTGGAGCGATCCTTGCCAAAGCACTCACACCAAATCTCCATGCTGGAGACAGAAGTGCGTTTGACCGTCCCCTGGCGCTGGGCGGGGCCGAAGTCGCTGCCGTGGAGAAAATTGCGGCGCTCGAAAATGTCCATGCCGCTCCAGTCCTCCGGCAGAAGGGTATCCAGATACAGCCGTACCAGGCCCTCCCGCTCGTCAGACTCCATTGCCTCCCGCTGTTCCGCCTTGGCGAGAGTTTCCATGCTGGCATCCAGATAGAGCTTCTCGCCCCGCTCCACATACACCAGCACCTCCGCCCAAATCTGGCGGATATCCTCCTCGGTCAGTTCCCAGGAGTGCTTTCTACCGCCGCCGGGGGTCTTAACCGGCCAGAAGCGGCGATTGCCCGTGGTATCCCGGAGGTAGCCGGACTCAGCGTTGGTGGTGCCGAAGAACACGCACTGGCGCAGATGGGGCGTGGCCCGCTTTCCGAAGGCGGCGCGGTAGATGTCGTTCTGCCGGGAGAGGAAGGAGCGCAGTGTCTCCACCTCGGCTTTCCGCAGACCGGCCAGTTCGCCGATTTCCAGAATCCAATAGCCCTGCAACTTCTCGGCGGCGGTCTTGTCCTTGGTGTCGCTCAGATTGAGGCTGTCGGAGAACCACTCCCCGGCCAGCTTTGCGATGAGGGTGCTTTTGCCCACACCCTGGGGGCCGTTCAGCACCAGCATGGAGTCGAACTTGCTGCCGGGGGCCAGCACACGCTTGATGGCGGCACAGAGGGTTTTCCGGGTGACCGCCCGGACATAGGGCGTGTCCTCGGCGGCAAGGTAGTCGATGAGCAGGGTATCCACCCGCTCCACACCGTCCCATTCCGGCAACTGTTCAATAAAAGCCCGGATGGGATGGTAGGAGCGGTCATCCGATACCTTGGTCACGGCAATGTCATAGTTCCGGGCGGAGAAAGTGCCGTAGTGGGTGTCCACATAGCTGATAAGTTGGGCATCATCGGCATCCCGCCAGAACTTGGAGGGGTGTTTCCACGGCACATCGCCCTTGATTTCCATACCGTCCAAGAGCTGGTTGAACACCAGCGGCTTGAGGTTGGGGTCGTTCTCCAGAATGATGGTGAGATTGCGCAGGGTGTTTTTGATATTGCCCGCCTTGTCCAGCTCCAGCCGCGCCTGCCAGTTCTCATCATTGAACTCGGCGGCAGCTTGGGCGGCGCGCTCCTCGGCAAAAACAGCTTTTACCCGTTCGTCCTTTAGGGCAAGGTCGGTCATAGCCTTGAAGGAGGGCAGCTTGCCCACAGGTGTGTTCGGAGGACAGTTCTCGTCCATATCGCGGTATCGGTGGAGCCGCACCAGATCAAAGGCGTTCAGCAGCCTGCCGCACACAGGGTCGGTGGCGTGGTGGCTGTAGGAGAACTTCCCGTCATAGACCACCACGCCAGCGGAGGAATCTGCCGGGATATAGTCAAAGCGTCCGTTCATGGCAGAGGGGGCATACACATCGCCGAGGAAGGTTTCAATTGCGTCCTCAATGGAGTAGGCGCGGCAGAACGCGCCCACCGCTCCCGGCTTGGTCAGCGGGTCTGCCTGCTGGGCGATGGTGTGCCGGATCGCCTCAGACTGGCGGGAGGATACAGGCCAGGTGGAGGCGTCCCTCCAATCGGCGTACTGCGCGAGATAGGCGTCCGGGTCAAGCTCTGGGCCGTCCTTGGAGTCGAAGAAGAAATCGCCGTTGACCGAGGTGGAAGGCCAGTACATCAAGCGGCAGGCTTCATAGGTGGTGTCGTCAAACAGGTCAATGCCGATCTGTTTTGCCACCATGCGGGCCACGGCGGGGTATTCCTCCTCGGTGATGTCGCGGGAAAGGGGGATTATAAGCCGGAGCCTCGGGTTTTCCAGAGTATGCTTATGTGTAGAGTAGATGCAGCACTTGAAATCATGGAGCAGGGCGATCTCCTCCCAGATTCCCGGCTTGCCATAGTCCATGTCCAAGGTAAGCATGGAACGGCACAAGACCATACCGTTCTTGCGCCGTCCCTCCCGGAGCGTCCCACCAACAAAGCCACCCACATCCTTGATGGAGTCCTGGGAGCCTTTTCTCATTTTACGGTACTCCTCCACGGTTTCGGTGGTGCGCTGGGTAACGCTGACCTTCTGGCAGAAATCTTCCCAGGAGATGTCCCGGTTTTTCCATTTCTTATCCATGCGGCTGTTGCCGACAGCGATCTTCATGTCTTGACCTCCTTGCAGTTGGCATCAAACCAGCGGATGGGCTGGCCTTTGCGTCTGGCTTTTTCAATTTCAATGCTCATGCCCTTAGATACCCGATCGCCGAACACCCACAGCTGGTCGCATTTGGAGAGTAGCACAAGGTCCATAAACAGGGCGAGGTCCCTCTCGGACATGATTCCGTCATTCATGAACTGCGGGAAGTAGAGGTGCGGGGCCAGAGGGATACATCCGCTGTCCACAGCAAACCGGCAGTAGCGGCAGGCGTTTCTTTGATTGGCAGTGATATTCCCAGAAAGCGGAGAGCAGATGTACACCATGGGCCGGTAAGCGTGAGCCTTGGCCTCCCGCTCAATCTTGGTGAGGGCTTCGTATGCGGTGGGATCAAAGTAACCCTCGGAATTGCGTTTATTTACACTCATAGTAAAACCTCAGTCTTTCTTGTAAAAATCGCACTCATAGCCGTCCGCCCGGAGCAGCAGGCCCTTCGCCCAAGGCGGCGTCCGGCCCATCTGCTCACACACTGCGGAGAGAGAAACCCTGCGGTCGCACTCGATGATAAGTTCGTCATGGACATGGGCCACGATGGAGCAGCACCGCAGCGTCTGAATGGCGTACATGAGGATATCTCTGGCGGTGGCTTGTGTAAGATTTTCCACCAGCTTGCCACCAAATGTTTCCAGCCGCTCCCATTTCTTCGTGCCGCCCACACCCTCATAGGTGACGGACTCGCCGCCGAAGTGGTTTTCACCGATCTTCGGCTTCACATAGGCCAGCCGTCTGCCGGAGGGGAGGGTGATGAACAGAAATCCGCTCTGGTAGGCAAAGCGGAGGCCGTGTGTTTCTGTGGCGCACCGTTCCTTCACGCACTGCTTGACCTCCCGGTCTACATCCCACCAAAATTGGACGATGCGGGGGTTGGAGGTGCGCCAAGCATCCACGCTCGAATTGGGCGTTGAAAGCCCACTTGGTCACGGCGGAGTCGGTGAGGGCCGACAGCACCTCGGCGGGGAGCTGCTCCCCAGCGGTGAAATCCACCACTTGGACAGGCCCGCCGTCCGCCGAGTAACCGAACAGCAGGATTTCAAAGTCCGGCGAGGACGCATACTTATACACACCGCATTTGTTGAGCGGAGCAGAGGAAAACGACTCAATGTCGATGGACAAATGTTTCATACTGCTTCCTTCCTGCGCCAAGGGGCAGCGGAGCCGAAGCCCCGCCACCCGACGCGAGTGGTTTTAGGACAGGAAGTCATCGTCCAGGTCAGTGGCAAAATCATCAGCGGCGGAGGTGCGGCCACTGAGCGGCTCACCGTCCCGGACCTTCTGGATGTTGCCAAGGCCGCAGGCGATGCCCTTATTGCCGTTGGTGTTGAAGGCATAGAAATTGATGGACACGCGGGCGTAGCAGCCGGAGTAGACCTCGGCCCGGTCCAGGATGGGCTGGACAGCCCGGTCCACGATCTGGGGCGCGGTGGTGCTGTTGGCGTTGACGAAGTAGGCCCCCTTGTACGCATCGTCATCCCGCTCGGCATCGCCGTCCCGGAGGGGCAGCTTCAGAGCGCCCTTGGGCGGCACCTTCCCGCCGAACTTCGCCACACCCTCCTTGATGGCGGCATCCACGGCGGCGTTGATGGCGGCGATGGTCTTGGTGTCGCTCTTGGGGATGATGAGGGACACACTGTACTTGGGGTTGCTGCCGTTGATGGAGGCAGGCTCCCAGACGTGTTCATAGGACAGCCGGACGATGCCGGTGACCACCTTGGTATTGGATTTTTGAGTAGGCATAGAATTAGTCCTCCTTAAATTCAGTGAAGTCATCGCCCGCGCCAGTGTTGGTCAGGGCGGGACGTTTGTCGGTAACAGGAACGAGGGTGGGTCGGCCCTGGGGTTTCTCCACCAGAGCGCCGAGGATGGCGGTGAAGTTCTTCTTGCCCATGAGCTTCTCCATCTCGGTAATCGGGATGAGGGATTTCTTGAAGATGTCGTGGTATCCGGCCTCGTTTGCGGCCTTGACCACGGCCTCCTCGTCTGTGTACTTGCGGTTGGTGCGGCTGGCCACCAGCTTGAAGCCCTGCCAAACCTTCCCGTGGTTGATGGCGGCGTCCTGGGCATAGGCTTGAATCTCGCTGGCCCACTTGGTGAGGTCATCCAGCTTGGTGAGGATATCCTCGATCTCCTCATCCGAGAGGAGCGGCGGCGGGGCAAACTCGAACCGGGCAAGCTGGAGCTTTTCCTCGGCGCGGGCGCGGCACTTCACCGCCGCCTTGCAGAACTGGCACCAGGGGCCGGGGAGGTATTCCCCCTCGCCCTTGTGGGCCAGCTCCGCTTTGGGCTTGAGTGTGTTCTCCGCCCAGGCGTTCAGCTCATCCACCGAGATCGTCCAGGTGGACACATTCTCCCGGCGGGGCTGGTAGATGCTCATGCTCACCTCGGTGATGTCGTAGAGGGAGTCGAACAGCCGGAGCGCACCCAGGGCATACAGCATCATCTGGGGATTCTCCTCGGCATCCACCAGAACGCCCTGCCCGTACTTGAAGTCGATGATGTGGAGCAGCTTGTCCGCCACGATGAGGCAGTCCCCGGTGCCGAAGCCCTCCGGGACCCAGCGGGAGAAGTCCAGCCGCTGCTCGATGAGGACCAGCGGGTCGGCGCACTCCAGCTTGGCTTGGGTGAGCTGCTCCAGCACGAACTCCACATAGCCGTCTGCGTATGCGTCCATCTCGTCGCAGTCGTACTTGGACACCGGCTTACGGGAGCGCATCTTCAGAGCGCGGCGGAGCTTGTGTTCGCAGAGGGCGTGAGCGGCGGTGCCTTCCGCAGCAGCCTCGGTTTCCCTGTCGGTGAACTCCCGCTCCAGACGGGCGGAGGGAGTGCAGTGCATCCAGCGGTGGCTGGACGATGCCGAGAGAATGGCATGGTTGTTAGGTGGCATGGCCCAGCACCTCCGCATCCTTCAATAGCGCGACGTAGTGCTTGGGATCCACGCCGCTGAGTTTCTCGGCTCCATATTTCTGGAGCAATCCCCGCACCTGGTCGGTGTATCCATCGTGGCTGCGCTCCGCCAGCACCGCCCGGACCTCCTCCCGCGTGATGGCCTTGGGCGGCGGAGCGGCGGGAGCCGGGGCAGGGGGCGCTTCCGTGGCCGAGGCAGGAGCGAGGGGCTCCTCCGGGTCGCTCTGGCCCAGGGCATTGGCTACGGCCTGGAGGCTGTCCGCCAAGGAGCGCATATCCTCGATCACATCGAGGAGGAGCTTCATTCTACTCACAGGCCGCACCTCCCGACCGCACCTCGGTGATACACACCGACTCCACGCTGTTTCCGGGGACCAGGATCATCACCTTTTCCTTCCGGCCCAGCAGCCGGGTGAGCAGCTTTTCCCGCAGGGATATGTTCCGACACTGCACGATGCCGCCGCTCTGGGGTTCCTTGGACACGCTGATCTTCAAATTGTGTCGCATGACCGTTTCCTTTCTGAAAGGCAAGTATCGTTTGTGCCTTTCACAGGTAGGCCACGGGAGAGCAGATTCATAACCGCCCGGAGAAAAATTTCTTCAAAATTTTCAGAACAGCGGCCTTGCGCTTGGAAACTGCTGGCTGGGAAATACCCAGGCGCTTACCGTACTCGGTAAGGCTCACCCCATCAAAAAAGATGGCCTTCACTAGATCCAACTGGTCCGCGTCAAGCTGGTCTATGGCTTCGTATAAATGCTGCCGCTCCTCGGCGGCGAGGATGTCCCGCACTACATCCTCCTCCGAGGGGAGCAGGGCATCGTCCAAGTTGTACGCCTCCAGTGAACAGTGGCGGCGGGTTTCCTTGTGGTTGTTGTTGTACTCCTGCCGGTCAAGGTCGACCAAAATGGTTCCCCACGCATCGGGGACCTCTACTTCGACCGTGCCGGTGACAAATTTGTACTCAATCTTCATTTGCCGTTCTCCTTTCGGAGCCCGGCAAGCGGCACCTCCCTCTGCCGCAAACAAGAAAAGAGCCTGACAAGCAGCACAAAAGTGCCGCTTGTCAGGCTCAATGTCGTCTCCGCCATATTTTCAGGCGGTATCATGGAGGTTAGGCCACTCTATGGAATGAAACCACCCCTCCGTGCATCATGCGCAAACAAACGTGTGTTGATCCTTGTCCCGGTTTAGCCATCCGTTTCCCTGTCCCATATACATTCCTTTATGGGATTGCCGTATTACCGTGGCGGTCATCCCCGGTCAGCCCCCCGCCCGCAGGCTCGGAGCGGATCAGAATTATTCAGTTTTGTTACCCCGACCTCCGCACCGCAGTGCCCGCATTTTACATAGTAGTCAGGTTTCCGGCCCTTGACCGGGGTGAACAGCCGGGACCGTATGCCCAGCGAGGAATCCAATAGCCTCTGCCCACAGCCAGGGCAGAGCAGGACCTTCCGCTGGGCCTTCAAATCATAATTTTGCGCCTCCTTTTTCCTGCGCATCCGCATATCTGCTTCCTTCCGGCTGCCGCTGTCCGGCAGGGGAGGGGAATAGACCCGCTATGCGCGTGTATTTACGCGACCAGCTCTGTGAGCCAAGCCGCCGCTGGCCGTGCCAGCAGACGTGCGTTGAGGTATGCCATCTCCAGGGAGAGACAGGTGTTACCCAGGTAGTACCCGTCCATGACGGTCAGCGTCATAGCGAGGTCGGGATTTTCCATATCTGTCAGACAGACCGGCAGGAGATACTGCACCCGGCCCTGGTAGCCTTGGGGGACCACGATGCTCGGTTCCACCACCGCCCACCGGCGCGCCAGTTCAACTGCCGTTTCCAGTAGCAGGGGCAGGTTCTTCGCGTCTCGGACGGATTCAGGCAGACGGGAGAAGTTCTCCGGGTCGCCCAGGATGTGGTCTGTATTGACCCGTATCGGCCACTCCGGGGTGTAGTTGACGCCATACTGCGCCATATCATAGTGGGGCTTTTGCGGGAGCGGATTCACATATTTCAGGCAGGGGGCCATTTCGTCCGCAAAGCCCCGGAAGTACCAGTCCAACAGACTGTCCTTCCTTTTGTTTCGGTCAAAGCAGCCGTAGATAGCCTTATACCGGCGGGTGTAGAGACCGGTATGGAAACAGACGAACTCATTCTCCACATGGAGATAGTCCGGCGCTTTCTCCCGCTGCTTTTCTGTGTTGTAGTCAATGACTTGTTTTTTGAAAATGGCATGAATGTATCGCTCTAAAATTGGGTTGTCTGGATTTTTGGTAGAATAGGCCGGGTTCCGAAACCGCCAGGGTTCCGGGAGCGCCAGCGCCGCCAGTTCGTCCAGCTGTATGTACCAGTTCGGCACATAGGCGAAGGAGAACAGGTCGGGCAATAGAATCATATCAGTTCCCTCCATTTTTCTTGGATCATTTCTAAAAGGTGCGTCTGGATTTGAATTTTGATGTCCTCGTCCACTTCTTCGACAGTCTCCCCGGAGGGGAGCGCCTTTTTCACGGTAGAAACGGTGTTGATGTACGGGTCAAAGTGGCGGAGGATCATCTCCAGTGCGGCCTTGTCCCCGTGGACCGCCCCTTTAATAAGGGCATAGGTCAGTTCATGGGTCTCGTCCTTGCCCGTATAGCTCATAATATGTACGGATTTTCTTGAACGCACGCTGCCGAAGATTATACACCGTGCGCACCGTGACCTCCAGTTTTTCTGAGATTTCCTTCTCCTTACAGTCGTACCAGAAGTCATAGAGAACGACTTGGCGCTCCTGGTCGGACAGGGATTGCAGCGCATTGTATAAAAGCTCATTCTCCAATACGCAGGGGAGGCCGTCCACCGTCAGAACAAACTGCTCCGATGCGTACCTGTCTTCCGTAGAGAGTAAGCCTGCAAAATATTCCACCGGCTCCTTGCCGGCGCCGTCATGCTTTTGCCGGTTCTTCATAGCTCTTTTCAGATTTCTGCTGAAGTTGCGGATCACTGTGATACAGAACGATTCGAACATCGCGCAGAGGATGTCTTCTCTGTCCGAGGGAGGTATCATGTCCCATCCCTCCCTTTCAGCAGATGTGAGCCTGTGCTTTCGCCCCTCCTCACCTATCTATAACACATCTCGCATAGGCAAATCGGAAAGGTTTCAGAGAAAAATTTGAAAAAATTAAAAAAGGGTCGATCTGCGTAGGGCAGATTGACCCTTTTTGAGTGGAAAAGTTTCCCTGTTCCTTCAAATGATAGCGTTTAGCACTTGCCCTTTCCTGCCGCCGCGCATAAAAAGGGGAGATAGCTTTTCAGGATTTTTTCTCCTGATCTTCTATATAGTTTTTCAGCATTTGCGCCGCCTCGGCTCTGGTCGCTTTCCCTTTCGGATCAAGTACTCTATTTCCTTTGCCGTTGACGATGCCATTCTCATTGGCCCAGCAGAGAGCTTCCTGTGCGTACCCGCTGACCTTTCCTGCATCGCTGAAATCCAGCTCACTCTTCCTCGGCTCGGGATTCCCCGCATAGCGCCAGAGCATCACCGCCAAATCCTGACGAGTGATTGGCCGGTCCGGCGCAAACTTACCGCCGCCTACTCCGGCAACGATGCCCTCTGCCGCCGCCCAATTCACCGCGTCCGCGTACCAGCCGGTGGTCACGTCCGTGAATCTACCAACCTCAGCCTGTGGACGTCCCTCTTTATTGTAAATGATCTGCGCGAACTGCGCGCGAGTGAGAGTGTCATTTGGCCCAAATTTCCCGTTGGAGTACCCAGCCATCAGGCCGTTGGTATAGACGTATTCAATGGCTCTGATGTACCAGCCGGTATTGTTCACGTCCGGGAAGGGGTTCTTCCATGCGTCCGGCGAGGGGCTGGGCGTTGGCGAACTACTGGGCGAGGGGCTGGGCGAACCAGTAGGTTCCGGGCTGGGGGTGGCCGTCTGAATAGGTGCAAATTCAGCTTTTACCGTCACATTCCGGCTGGGCATTTTGAAGGTGTATTTGCCGGACTTCTCGGTGACTTCCACAGTTTTGCTCTGGCTGTCCGTGACAATGATCTTGTCTAGCTTATAGCCCTCCTCGGGCTTGACGGTCAGTGTCACTGTGCCGCCGGAATAAATGCTGGTTGGGCTGGCGGTGACGGCGCCATGCTCGGATTTGTCAACCTTTACGCTGTAATAGCTGACCGTGGGGTACCGGCCGCCTCCACCGCTGGAACCGCTGGATTTCTTCACCCACCCCAGCGAGATTGGCGACAGGCCGGTGACCGTAAATCGAATGCCTCCCGCCGTCTTAGCAACAACGGGCTTTTCCGTTTCACCGGGAGTTTTTCCGAAATCATCGGTGGTAAACATATGGGTCACAACAAAGTCATGGGTATTCTGACCAGTCCCCTCAGGGTAGGGCAGGAGAACGGTCAGTCCTCCTGCTGGAAAATTGTCTTTTGATGTGAGAGTCCATGTGGACCCGCCGTCTGTGCTGACCAGCAGGGATACGTCGTACACTGCAATATTCTCTGCGGGGATGGCGCTGTTTACCTGTGTGACCGCCAGTTTCATGGCTGTTTCCAGCTTTGCGGGGGTGTTCAGCTCCGGGTTTGCCAGCAATGCCGCCGGTACTGTAGAGATACCTGTTTCCATTTCCAACTTAAGCTGTTTTCCCTGCGTGGATTCCGGCGGGGCATCCAGATCCTTTACCGGGGTCACCCGGGCGTTCAGCGTGGGCAGATCGTTCTCGCCGGGAAGCTCATAGTTTTCCGGGATTTCCGGGTCAAAGGTCCAGGTACCCTGCACGGAAACATTGTAATTGCCAGGCTCCTTTGTTCCCGCCAGCCCCTCCGTTGCCAGGCCGCCGGAAACATTTAGCGTCACTTCGTCATCTACCACGCCGGACAAGCGGAGCTCGCCGTAAACCGTGGCCTCCTCCTGGCTGTTCTGGGGCTTTGAAGCGCTAAGCCCCGAAACGTCCCAGGTAAGCGGTCGCTTGGCGATGATGATGGGGATGGTTTTCTCGCCCATATGGGTTTCGCTCTCCGCACTGATTGTCAGAGAATAGCTACCGGCATTCTTTGGGGCCTCCATCAGGTTATTGCCGCTGTCGTCCTTCCACTGATAGGTGTAGGTCAGCCCATCTACTGGGACACCACTCTCATCGATAGCAGTTGGCGTGCCGCCGTATGCCGCAGGCTGGCCGTCATAGGTTTTGTCCTCCAGCACAATGCCGGAGAGGGAAACCGGCGCTTTGTCCACCACAGTAATGGCAAAGGTGCTCTCGTAGGGTGTATACTTCCCGGTCACCGCCGCTGTTGCCGCCTTTATGGTGATAACTGTCTCTTCCGCCGCATCCTCTGGTATGGGCAACGCGCCGTCAGTCAGCTGCTTTTCCTCGCCTTCGCCGACCTTATAGGTGACTGTGGGCACGGGAAGTCCATCTTCAAGATCCGGGTCATGAGGATTCTCTACACGGACGCTCACCGGTACGGTGCGGCCCGCCTGCTGGCGGCTGGGGGCGGTAATGGTTATCTTGGGCTGGGCAGGATTGACGCTGACCGCCACCTGGGCCTCTCCAACAGCATAGTTTGCCGCGTCCTTGGGAGTGAACTTCACCTCATAGCTCCCGCCTGCCAGAGGCCGGGTCTGGGGCTTTGCCCAGGACCAGGCCCCATCAACTGCCTGCCCGTCGTTTACGGCACTGCCCCCAGACAGCTGCGCATCCGCCAGCGTTTGGCCGTACTCAATGGCCGGGGCTGTGGGCGCTGTCAGGGTCAGATCGGCTTTTGTGATGCTGGCCGTGGTAGTGAAACTACCGTCTGCCAGCGTGTAGTTATTCGCGGCGCTGGTATTATTCAAAACGACGTTGCCAGTGACCGTCTTGCCTGTCCCAGCGCCGGGACTGTCAAACGCAGCCGTTACGGTATAATCGCTGGCAGCTAGGGTTTCGCCGTTCTGAAGTCCGGCAAACTCCACCGCAACCTGGGCGGAGGTATTTCCGTCGTAGGGCTTATCTGTCCCGGTGACGTCCGCGCGCAATGTGGCCGGGGTGATTTTGCCTGTGGTGCCGCTTGGGAGCGTAATGGTAGATGGGAACTTATAATTACCAGCCTTTTCCCCTGTCAAATGGATATTACTGATTGTGACGGTTTTTCCCTCGCCAACATCCTTGGTGTCAAAGGCAACATCAGCGGTTATCCCCACAGCTCCTTTGTCCCTGTCAGCAATATCCACATTTGCCAGGGAGAGGACATCTTTTGCCTGGATTGCTGTGGTTCCATCGTAAACCTTTTCTGGTGGATTGATTGTGATCTCTCTCGTGGAGAGACTTTTGGGGCTGATAGTATAATTCAGAGTCAACGTTCCCTCTACGTTGTTTTTGCCGGTCAGGGTTATGAGGGCGCTGTCTCCGACCTCAATATTGTTGCTGTAGGTTACGTCAAAGTTGCCGTTGATTATGATGCTTTTTCCGCTGTGCGTTACTTTCAAAAAAGTTTCCGGAAAAATAACAGGCGAACCGGTATAAGATGTGCTTAGGTTTATGGTCTTTTCAAGGGTGGTTTCATTGGTTATCGTAAGTTTCTTCACGATAAAGTAATGCCGGTACCTTAGCCGGTGAGATGGCCCCACATCATAATTATACTCAATATATCGGTTGCCGCCCTCTCCGGCAGGGCAGGCACTGCTGCCATACAAATACCCTATCGCCAGATTATCGCCACCCAAAGCAAATGTCTTGCCCAACACAGTCGTGTTTGAAGTTTTCTTTTTTGCCTGCTCCTCGACTTGCTGGCGCAGGTTGGTCCCGTCATAAGTCAAGTCCATCTCGATAGCGGGCGTAAGGCTATCCTCGCTATACTCAATGTAGTATTTATTGGCCGAACTGGTAACCGTCCCGCCCCCGGTCAGGTTCTCCGCGCCATGAATGGTGATCGCTCCGGCCACCTGTATGTTCGCGCCGCTGGGAACCGTCAGCTTGCCTCCCTTGGGAACATACATACTCTTGGGAGCATAGCCCCAGCTAGTGTCCCATGTGGCATTTCCATAGACGTAACAATACCCGGTTTCGTCGATGCTTCCTGTTGCACTACGGTTCAGCACAGCGTTTTCTGCATGACTGCTCACAGCCTGCCAATAGGAGGAGGTTAAGTCGATCAGCCCGCCGCCGGTAATCCTTCCTTCTCCCTCATAGCTGTTGTTCACGCTCACACGGCCGCGGTTATCCAGCGTCCCATTATTTTTGAGATGGTTTGTACGGACACGCACACCGGCGGGAACTTCCAGAGTTTTACCCGCTGGGATTTCCAGAGCATAGGCGTTTGTAGTTGAGAGCTGTCCCGTAGTAAAGTTCGCAGGCAAAGCCACCGTCCCAGGCGAACTTTCGTAGAATAGGTTGCCCCTCACCTCGTGATCCGCACGTATGTTGCCGCCGGTTATGGACAGCCCTTTAAACCAGGCGTCAGAGATGCTGCCATCCGTGACAATTGTGCCGCCGGAAATTGTGATGGATGGGGACACCACTTCACCCGTACCCCCTGCCAGTGTTGGCCCGCCATATATACCATAGCCCAAATTTGTCATGGTAAGGTTTATATTGCCGCCGCTGATTGTGATTGGACCCTTTTCCGATCGTATGCCGTACTCGGATTTGAACGTCATACTACCGCCAGTAATGGTTAGGTCCTTTTCGGTGTGGAACAGGTAGCCTGCCGAGCTACCTTCCGCTATAGTTATTTTGCCGCTCTCCATCGTAAGGGTATCGCAGTTGACCAGGGTACTGTTCTCATCCACCGAACGGAACTCCAACGAGCCCTCCCCACTGATCGTGACTTTTTTTCCGGCTGCTGCGAAAATGTCGCATTGCCATGTATCGGTCTTTTGGATTATGTTGCTGCCCTGTAGGACAATGCGAACATCGGTTATCCCGTTCGGGAAAGCGACCATATCCTTTACTTGCCCATTAACAAGAGAGGGCGCTTGCAGGTACAGATCGTTCAGGGTCAGCGTTCCCTTGCTCCCCTCCACTGTCCATGTCCAGCCCTCTGTGTTGCCATCAGTAGTTTGGCTGGACAGGTCAAGGTAAGTGGTCCGCGTGGGTGCCTCCGCCGCGCTGGCGCCTATGGCAAGCCCGAAAACGGTCAGGGCCAGGATCAGAATTGCAGTGAATATTTTCTTCATGGTAATACCTCCATTTTAGTTCTATATCAACCCCAAGCCCCGGGCGGCTGCAATGGCTTCAGCCCTTCCGCCGACCTCCAGCTTGCGGTAATTTTCCTTGATGTGATAACGCACCGTGTCCGGCTTCATACCCAGCCGCCCGGCAATCTGAGTGGCCGTGAAGCCCTCGCTCTGCAAGCGCAGGATTTCCAGCGCCGTGGAGGAGAAGTCCTCCCTCGCCACCCCCGGCAGAAGGTAGCGTGGGTAGCGCCGGGCCATCTGCCTGGTTTCGTCCAGCACCTGCCGAAACCAGGGGCCATCCCGGCTCTGGGCTTTCAAAAGTGGCAGGACGGCCGGGCCCAGCTCGCTGATGAACCGCACGAACCGATAGCTCCCGGCCTCGTCCAGGGCGGCGGTGAGCATGGGCTCCCACTCCGTCCCAAGCCGCTGGCGCACGATGGCCCCCAGCACTCCGGCCTCCATGCGGATGTACGTCCGATAGCAGCGCTCCGCATACTCGCCCAGCTTTTCCAGCAGGGCCAGGGCTTTGAGATTTTCGCCCAGCGCCAGGTAGCAGCGCACTTTGGTAAGGTAGCGGTAGCGCTCCATGGTGATGAACTCTTTGTCCTCGTCCGGGGCCTGTTCCAGCCACTCACGAACCGCGTCCATATCCCCACGATATAGTGCAATTCTACACCGCACGGCCCGTATATTGGGCAAGAGCTGCATCACCCGCTGTTCCTCCACCGCCGACTGGAAGGAGTCCAGGATAGCCCCGGCGTTGGTCAGGTCCCCTTGCAGGATCATCATCCGTACCCGCTGGCCTACTGCCGAAAAGGCTACCTCCAAAGTGCCGCCGCACTCGGTTTCCACCTGACCTCGGGAGAGCAGGGTCAGCACCTCGAAGGTGTTCTCGCCTTTCTCAAACAGGCTCTCTCCCAGGGCGATCTTTGTAAGGCCCTTGCCGTACCGGCCCAGCACACGTTCCACAATCGGGCCGACTGTCCTTGCCAGCGCCCGGTCAGAGCGGCTCCACTTGCAGAAGTCCTTGCCGCCGCTCATGGTGCTTGGCACGTTGCTGGTTACGGAAAGCTCCGGCAGGCGCACCCCCTGGTCCAGAAGCATGGCCGGGGCTTTCAGCATGATTTTCAGCACGTCCCGGCTCCCCCGGTGGGGCAGGCCGATGTCCAGATAGCACAGGCGGCTCTGAGCCTCGCGCTTTGCGCCGCCGGTGGCGGTCTTGGCGAATTCAGCCAGCCTATCGTACCAGTATTCGCTCTTTTCCGGGGCCATGAGCATGGAGTGGAGCATGGAGAGCCCCGCCATCAGCACCGGGCTTTTGGCGGCTTCTTCCTCGTCCATACCAAGATAGTACCGACGCAGCTCATAGTAATGGCCAGCGCCGGGGTTCACCCGGACGTTGCGGATGAGCAGCTCTCTGATCTGAGCCTGATCGCCGCTGCGCCCGTACATTTCCAGGGCTTCGGTCACCTGGCCGTTCATCTCGTACCAGACCCCGGCGTTCTTCTGGCAGGTCTTGATTTGTTCCTCGCCCAATGCCTGCACAGCCTTCTCACGCAGAGCGTGAAGAAGCACAGAACGCAGGCGGTAAGTTTCGCCACTCTGGATAAGGAAGTTCCCGGTTTCAGCGGCCTTTTGCAGGTAAGCCGAAGCCTGGCGGCTGGCGGTGATGAGCTCAGACAGGGGCAGAGTGAATTCCTCCACCACGCTTATTTTCATGAGGAATTCCAGCAGGTCGCTGTCCCATTCCGCCATCACATGGTCGGTGAGATAGCGGGTGAAGGCGTCGTAAATCTCCTTCTGCATCTGGGGACCGGGGGCCATACCCTCGGCCATTTTCAGGGTGGCGTGGCGCACGATGTAGGCGTTGCCGTCAGAATGCTCTGCCAGAAATTGCAGCTCATCCCCGGTGTAAGCCAGCCCCAGGCTGTCCAGGAACCCGGCGATCTCCCTCCTGCCCAGCTTCAGGTCGGCCTCGCTGAGGATCATGAAGCCCATGTTCACATACTCCGGCATGAGCCAGGCTGGAACCGGGCTTCTGCTCACCAGAATCAGCCATATATCTGGGCTGGCTACTAAACTCTTGACCAGTTCCCGCCTGGATTCGTCCAGCAGATGCAGGTCGTCCAGCGCCACGGTTCCCTGGGCGGGCAGAGCGCTCTCGTCCCAACGGCGGTCGCTGCACGAGAGGTAAACATGGCGGCGCTTTGCCAGGAACTTCTGCAAAAATGAGGTCTTGCCGTAGCCGGTGGCCCCGTAGATGTAGGCGGTCTGGCCGAAGCTTTTTGCGGCTTTCAGCTTGCGGTATGCGCTCAGCGGCATAATGTACTGTTCCAAGGCTTACACCTCCACTCTGAAGATTCGCGCCAAAAAGCCACAGGCAACACTGATGTGTTCCTGCGGCTCCGTATTCGGTATGGGGTAAAAATGGGCGCAGTTATCCCTTGCTTGCTTGCTAAACAATTATTGGCGCTCATCTCGAAATTTCAACCCTTTTTCTGTAAATTTTTTGTGAAATCTAGGCTTTTATCGGGCATCACAAGCCGATGATATCACATTATACAGCTTGGGGGCCGGGAAGTACACTCCCTAAGTTGGGTAGTTTGGGAATACTTTTTGCAAAGGTGGTATCGCCACCCATGATGACCATTTCTTTTTGTACGTTGATTCTATCAAGAACAAAATATGCAAGCATCATCTAATTCCTATAATTATCTACTGGGAAGGAGAGCCTGCGGTCAAGAAACAGTGATGGTTTAACGATAGCCCTAATAAAATAACGATACCAAATAAATCAACGATAGCCTCATCACCAAAATCTCAGAAATGCAAAAAGGCCCGCCGCTGGTTTGGAAATTTATCCGGCCAGCGGCGGGCTTTTGATTAACAATGCTGGAAAAACGGCCATTTTAGGCGGGTTTGGGCGAAAATAAAGGACATTTATCCTGATACTCTTTGTATCAAAATAAATGTCCTTAGATGTGAACGCACGACCAAAAAGATATTTTTGGCAAATTGGTGGGTGTATCTGAACTCTCAAACTACACACAATCCGCTTAACAAAAGTAATGTGTCAAGATATTTTGTAGCTGCTCTCTATCACGTACTTCTACCTGAACCTCATTCAATGTTTCTGCAATTGATAAACGAATTTTTTCTTTTACAGTTGCATCTTTTGAAATTTCATCTAATACATGTCGGCGAAGACCCAACAACCAGGCTGGTTGGAACTTATGAAAGTCAAACTCTCGGTAGAGGTAATAAAAATCAAAGGAATCCGCATACCCCAGAAATTCCGAAAAATTTTTGGGGAGAACCTTTATGAAACACCAATATCCAACTTGGTTCAGTTCTTCAAAAGGATCTCTTTGGGGATACATCACGAAGCCTGAATCTTCCGATTTTTTAAGATTCTTTTCTAAAGTTGCAGCCAGATACTCTTTTAACAACTGAATAGTATTTGAAGTTATCTTTGCCTCACTCATAATCAACATCTTGAACAAGTCGAATCGAAACTTTTCAGTCAGCTTTCGTTGAATCCATGAGATGACTCGCTTTTGTTGATATGCAGAAATATATGTCCAGTAGTATTCTACTATGTGGGGCATCAATTCAGGTAAATCAAGTTTAATGATTTGGGTAATACGTCTAGACAGTTTTTTAGACGGACATGCGGAATCCGAAACCGTGCTATAATAGGCCAAATTATAATAACTGATTGAACTAGAACCAGAAAAAAAGTTAAAGTTCTTTTTCTCTTTTAAGGCAGCAATGTGTGAATCAATGTAGTAAAGTAGTTTATCTTCGATAACTTTAGCTGTAATACCGCTATGTTTTTTCCTTTTACTGACCTGAGAATCTAAAAAACGCACCTTATCATCAATTAAAATCTCGCGGAACTCATGTTTTAGAATAAAAACGCAAAGCCTGTTTACTAAGGGCTGGGATATCTCCATATATCGCAACAAAGTAAGACAGGTTTTGATTTGACCTTGCAAAAACAAGACATCAAGATTGTTTAAGGATTTTTCAATGGCTATTTCATAGTATTCGAGAAGGTTAAATACGGCATTTTCAATAGCTTCCACATTCCGAAATTCTATTGTCTGTATATGATATTTTTGAAACGCTTCTACGAGTTCTTTACCCTTGAAGAATTCAAGGAAACAGTAAAAGTCTATATCATCAAAAGCAATGCGTCCCTGTCCAATTGGAGGAAACAGCTGATTATGCAATAGAGTTTCAGTTTGAGTAGAATACTTATATAAAAGGAAGGTCATCAACTGCTTAATGGTATTTTTATATTCCTCAAATTCATCCACAATTAGATGGTTTCCTAGGAAGAAATGTAGAGATTCGTTTATTCTGCAAGTAACTTTTTCACCGCTTGTTAACCCAAATTCCAGCGAATGTGAATCTATTGCTTTTCTCAGTTTTTCAGCATCAAGAGATGCTTGATATGATTCTTTATAGAAAAGATTGACGGAATGCAAATCTTTCAAAAAATCATACTGTTTTTGAAATGTAATAGGCAACTTCTCAAAGATGTGCTCTGTATCATTATTAGGAGCATAGGCATTAATCTGCTCCATATCGTAACATCCATAAATTGAATTGAGATGATTGATAATTCTATATAGACGCAATCGGTTCACTTCAGCAAAATAATGAAGTAGATAGTTTTTTGATTTAAATGCTTCATTGCCTATTTGAGAAAGCAGAAAAAAGGCATCATCATATTTTTTGAGACGGGAGAGGTAAAATGCTTTTAGATAATTCCTATATTGATCCTTATATCTTTTCCTTGTGAAAGAATACATCTGTTTGTAGTCTAAAGCAAGGCAAAGAGGATCTGCAAAAACAAAAGAAGATTTTTCTTCTACAAAATTAATCATTTGGTGCTTGTTCAAAATCACATTAATATTTGCTTTTGAAAAAACTTCTAAAATAAGCTGGAATTTTTCTTTAATGGGATCTGCTAAAGAGTCGAATTCATCTTGGGCAAGAGAGCATAAAGTAAAGAAGTATTTAATGGCTGGAGTTTCATTTGGTGGAGAAGCTATTACCCCATTTTCATGTATCAGGACATTGTTGGAAAGTGCAGTTACTATATCCCTGATGCGAAGTGCAGGCAACAGATTAAGAGGTTTAAGCAATTCATAAGTCACTTCAAATGATTCTTCTTCCGTTTTTCCTTCATATGTCAAGTCCGCTGACTTGTTTATAGCCTCAATAACAGATAAATATCTGGGGAGGTAATCATCAAAACGCTTTCCCAATTTCTCATATTCAATGACGCACAGCCCTCTTGACTGCTGATACAGCAGATCTTCATGGCCTAAAGACTTCGTGTCCGTATAAATAAAAATTGGTTTATTGAAATTATCCTTCAAAAGCGTTTTGGCCCAATTCAAAATCAATTTGATATTGTAATCATTTAGCCCATATCCGATAAAAACCACCGTATTTGTTGAGAAAATAGATTTAAGAAGCGTTTCAATTAGTTTGAAGTTTTCACTATAGTTTAAATAGTCCTCTTCTTTAAATACAATATTTCTATGCTTAATATCACCGTGGACTTTAAGGATGAATCTATCTCCATTAATACCAGACACCTCACTGTCACAGGCAATTGATTTGAAACTTTGGCAGTACTGTATTGCCGCATCTTCCAGCAGTTCGTCAAAGTTAGTTGTTACAAATGAACTTGGGTTCAATTTAAGCAGCTCTCTATGTACCACATTTGGGAGAAGAGAGGAAGTAATGAGATGCTTTTCCAAAAAGTTGTAATAGGTCGTTTCGCTTTTATTGATATAGTAATAAAACATCTGAGGAATTCGCAGATAATCATCTGATGAATCTGGTTTCTGAATCTTCTGCCCCATTTTTTTGCATATAGATTCTATCAGTGTATTCCATGTTGGAGCGTTTGATAAAGCTGAGACACCAGCTCCCACAAAGAAAGTTAGAGAATTATTCCTAGATGCATCAATTATTTGCTTAAATTCGCTTTCATACACGAGTAAACCCTCCATTTGAAATCTTTATTGCTTTCTATCAGAGTGTACAATGAGACAGTATAGTTTCAACGCGTTGTTTTTTTCTGCCGTTCATCAAAAAGCGTCACAGTATAAATGACAGCGTTATTGATATAAATATAGAAATCACTTTTTATTCTGCTTTTTGCTAATTTGGCTGTAAAAGGCACTTTTGAATTTGATATACAATTAAAAATTATTAACGCAATTTACCTATTAGTGCATAGCGAAATTTGATATCATTCCACATCTCAAAATCACAAGCAATGAAGGGGTGAGCTGCAGTGCCACCAGCCTTTCCCCGCTTAGAGATAATCCCAACAGCATTTACCCTTTCAATCCATCTGGCAGGAGTCAAGGTATATGAAGGAGAGCGAACATCTACAAGTAATTGCTGAAACGCCTGTTCATCAAAGTTGCAATTGTTCTCTCTTTCCCACTGGCCTAAGAATGCAATCGTATTCCTACTGCGAAGCCAGCTTTAAATCACATAGCTTGGGGTCTCTGGATTAAAGCGCTTTGCGATATCTGTCAGTGAAATATAATCATCTGTGGGATACAATACTTTTCTACAACCGCTTGAAGTTGTTGCTTCTCTTTCGGATCGTGAATGTTGGCCTCTCCACGGTTAATAAGTTCAAAGATTCGATCCCGTATAAACTCCAAATCCTTCGCTTTGAGCAGTGATTTTTCACTTAGCCTCTTGGCATACTCATCCCTCGTTATCGCGTAGGCCCGTAATAGTTCAGATTGACTTGCTCGTTCCATTCTTTATCGTCCTCAATATTCCGATTGGGATTTCTGCACCGGCTAGATTTCATTTCTTCTGCAGCAAAGTAAGTGGCGTGGTCAATAATGCCAAACGTGTACTTATAGTTGTTCAGTAGCTTATTCAATACATCCCGGCTCCACACCGCTCTCCCAGACGGAGAAGGAATACCTTGCGTGCGCAAATGTTCTTGAATTTTCTCCAAACTGTTTCCTGACAGGCATAGGCTAAATATCTCCCGCACGATTTCGGCCTCCTGCTCAACTATTTCTATCCGCTTGTTCTTGTCACGCCGAAAGCCATAACATACCTTGCCAAAAATCTTTGATTCCAACGGGGACAACTTCACGAGTATCTTCCTTTCTTACATTATAGTGGGTCGCTCGAGTGTTTTCAAGTAGAACCTACATATTAGTGGTATTAATTTTTCTTTCTATCTCTACTGAACATGATTATTAGTGACTTATCAGGCGCTTCCTATAGATTAAAGAACACAAAAAGCGCGGATTATGATATTATCCCACGCTTTTTGTTTCATCTTATAGCATTTTGGAGCATAAAAAAGGAGGCAAAAGCCTCTAAAATGCCTTTGTCTCCTTTTGTGAACCCACGACCAAAAAGATATTTTCGCCCAATCGGTGTGCGTATCCGAACCCTCACATCAAACTGGTATCGTTTGCTCAACCTCCAACCCTCCCGCAAAAATCACCTTAATCTTCTCCTTGGATTCCACCACCACGCACTCCAACACCTGCCGCACCAGCCGGTCATCGTACTCCATGGGGTGGTTCTCCAGCCCATCCAGGATAGTAAAAATTTCATCCAGCCTGGACTCTGCATTCTCTTTTTCCTGCTGTGCATTGTCAAGTCGAGCCAACTGTTGCTCCAAGCTGTTTTTCTCAGCCATGAGCGCTGTGGCCTGCTGCTCATCGAATTCCTCAACTGTGTCGGTAGCTATAGCCTGGAGCATAGCCTTGAACTCGGCATCGATTTCTGCTATCCTTATCTGGATATCCAAGCTGTTATCTTCGCCATCATCATTCTTTAGCCCCATGCCGATATGCAGTTTCAAGGTGCCCAGCACATCGGAACTCTGCTTTGCCGTGCACATGATCGCTGCCATGACAGCCTCCTGCAACACTGTTTCTTCCATGGTAGGCGAGTGGTGGCAATATTTCTTGCCGAAGTCCAGCCTATTGATGCACCGCCAGACCGGTTTCTTTTCTCCCTTAACCGTCCAGGTGCATCGGCGATAGGGGGTACCACACTCGCCACAGACCAGGAGTTCCGTCAAAGCATATTTACTTGAATACCGGCCCTGCTCGGTCTTGGTGCCTTTTTGCTTGACCTTCCGCTTGCCTGTGCGCTTGGCCAGTTCTTCCTGCACTCTGGCGAAAGTGGCAGGGTCGATAATGGCGGGGTGATTGTTTTCTACATAATACTTGGGCCGGGCCTGCCCATCATTGCGCTTGACCTTCTTGCTCAGACAGTCTACAACGTAAGTTTTATTGAGAATGGCATCGCCTTTGTATCGTTCATTTTGCAAGATCGAGCATACCGTAGAGCGGTGCCATTTTCCTTGACCGCCGGGGGTAGGAGCGCCTATATTGTCCAACATTTCTACAATCCCCCTCATACTGTCCCCGGCCAAAAACCGCGCATAAATCATTTTGACGATTTCAGCTTCTTCAGGGTCGATTTCAGGTTTTCCATCTTCACCGCGCCGATAGCCGAGGAAGTTTTTATAGTGGAACGGCACTTTGCCCTCTTTGGCACTCTGGTTTTTACCCCAGATAACATTGGCACTGATATTTTCGGATTCGCTTTGAGCGATGCTGCCGTAAATCGTGATATAAAACTCCGCCCCAGGCTGGGTGCTGTGAATGTTCTGTTCCTCAAAGAAAATGTCCACGCCGATATCTTTGAGCATACGCACATACTTTAACACGTCAGCCGTATTCCGGGCAAACCGGCTGATTGATTTCGTAATAATCATGTCGATTTTGCCGCGCCTGCACTGCTTGATCATCTTGTTAAACTCATCGCGCTTTTTAGTGCTGGTGCCGGAGAGTCCCCGATCCGCAAAGATGCCCACAAAGGCCCATTTTGGCTCGCTTCTAATTTTTTCGGTGTAGTACCTTACTTGCACGTCATAACTGTTTAATTGCTCCTCCTGGGCCGTAGAAACGCGGCAGTAGGCGGCTACCCGGAGCTGCCGGTGTGCCTGCTTGATTTCTTCAGCGATGTCAATCTTGGCAGGAATTTTCCGCACCACTTTTTTCGGCATTTCCATGGTCTGTTGCATTTTCATCATCCTTCCTGACTGTCTGTCCATTTAATAAATTGATACTTACTGTGCTGTCTTTAGTAAGCTGGATTTCTTGTACCACTCTCTTAAAAAGCGTCAGTGAAAAAGTTGAAAGCGGTTCCGCATCTGCGAGAACCGCTTTCAATCTATGTGCTGTATATGGAGCGGAATCGATGTCCGCATATTTTAGGGAGACACTTTCCAGCATCTTTTTTCTCAGAGCATTTTTATCATAATCTACCGTATCCAGTGTCCGAGCGATTTCGTTCTCAGCTTTGCGGACCTGTACACTCTGCTCATATTCTGAATCGGCGGGAATTAACACTAACTCAGGGTTGACAATCGCCCGGTTTAGCAGTACAGTTATATCATCCAGCAGGGCGCTGTCGGCCTTGTGAATCGCTGTGCGACAGGTGGAACATATCCATCGCTGCTGGCATCTCTTGAATCGGCTATCATGCCGTCTAACCATCTCTTTGCCACACTCTGGACAGATTACCGGTACATCTATATGGAAAATTTCAGAAGTGCGGTCAGTGCTATGCTGGGTATTTTTTAGAGATTTCATTTCAATCATGGTCTGGTGAGTGCCCTCGTCAATGATAGCCGGAAAGCCGCCCTTGCCGATGTACCGCTCATCTTCTATCAATCGCATGATGCGGGATTTGTTCCAGCCGGTGACGCCAGTCTGATACGCGATATTTTCATCGTTCAGGCGGTTGGCAATTTCCAGCAGGGAAAGGCCGTTTTGATACTCGCTGAAAATGCGATTCAACACAACAGCCTCTTGCGGCTGGATAGTTATCGCGCCGTTCCGATACTGATACCCAAACGGAATATTCCTCTTTTTCATGCCGTGCGACACCTCGCATTCTCAGGGATTTGCTCCGTAAAGGCCAGCCCGGCGACGAGATGAAAGGTCAGCCGGGAGTTATCCACGACCGTGATACTCTGGACAATTTCCTCGAATAACGCTTGGCTAAATGGTGTACCCGGCACATATCCGGCCAGGGTATCGTCCAGTGATTTCAGCGTATATATCAGCTCATCGTCCTCATCCTCTGCCAGTGCCTTTTTGCGGTCAAGCCGCAAGGCATTGATCTTGTTGCTGATTACCGAGGACTGAGCGGCAAAGTCGGTGGCGTTCAGTACGCCGTTGGTATGGAGCCGGGCAACTACCAGATTTTGTGCACTCAAATCAGCTATCTGTTTATCTATCTGCCGTATCTTATCCTGGCTATCGCCGCTACGATTCTGCATTATCTCCAACTGTTGAATAAGCGTACTCAGCAGGTCTTGCCGATGGGAGGCCAGCTTATCTGCCATCAAGCAGAAGGTGTCAAACACAGCATTTTCTCTGATACGCCTACTTTTGCAATCTGTGGCACCAGCGGCCTTGCCGCTACATAGCCAGTAGGCGGTACCATTTAAGAGCAGTCTGCGGAATGTCCGGCCGCACTCGGGACAGCGAAGAACGCCAGTTAGGAGATGCACACCTTCACGCTTGTGGCTAACATTCCGGGATTTTTGCAGTTCTTGTGCCGCCAGATACACTTCCTTACTGACAATGGGCGGGTTACTGTTCTCCACATAATACTGCGGCATTTCTCCGCGATTCTTTTTCTTTCTGAATGGCAGGGTGTCCGTAGTAAACTTCTTTTGCAGGAGCGCATCGCCCATATACCGTTCGTTGTTTATCAGGTAATTGATGGTGTTATGATACCATTTCTTCTGCGCATACCGGCGGGGGACACCCTCCGCATTGAGGATATTGGCGATGTTCTGTTTGCCGATGCCTTGCAAGTACAAATCGAAAATGCGGCGAATAACAACCGCCTCATCCTCTTTGACCACAAGTTGGCCATCGACCAAATCGTACCCATACGCTGGGGCACAGCAGTTGAACTCGCCGGACTCCATACGCATTTGATAGCTCCTTCGAAGGTGGTCGGAGATGTTCACGCTTTCCTGCTGGGCAGCCATGCCGGGGAAAGTCACCAGCATTTCCATGTTCATTTTGTCGCTGTCGATACCCTGTTCCTCGAAGAAGATGCTCACGCCTAACTCTTTCAAGGTGCGCAGGGCTACCAGCAGTTCCTGGGTATTTCGTGCAAACCGCGATACCGACTTTGTGATTACCCGGTCGATTTTACCCAGTTTACAGTCACGGATGAGCCGATTCTGCTCATCACGCTTTTTCATGTCCGTGCCGCTCAAGCCCTCGTCTGCATATACGTCCACCAGCTTGTACTGCGGATTCTTGCGCTCATAATCCTTGTAGTAGCGAATTTGAGCGGCAAAGGAGTGTAGCTGATCAGCGGATTTGCTGGACACCCGGCAGTAGGCGGCAAGCCGGATAACTTCGGGTTTTTGCGGTTCCCGGCTGATGTCGGTTACAGTCATTTGCACCATTCCTTTCTTTGACTTTTCGCCTTTTGGCACCACCAACAATACCACAAGAGTTCACATACATCCAGCACAAACGGCCAGAGTTTTCACTTCAGACATATATTTTTTCTGCGCCGTAGTGTGCGGCGCTTATCTGCAAAATGCGCTCATATTCCTCCTGGGTGATGAGCTGCATTTTCAGCAGTAGGCGGAGCATATTCACGCTATAAATGAAAGCTGAATTATTGATATCCATTCACAACAATCCTTCCATATATTTGATTCCAAAGCTGACGATGATGGCATGATCCACCCGGCCCATAGCGGATTTATCCAACTTGCCACTATACCGAATCAACCTGCATTTATCAATGGTTCGTATCTGCTCCAACAGGACAACTGACTCCACATCCAGCCCTTCTGCGTGAACAATGACGTGAGTGGGCAGTTTGGCTTTATCTGACTTGCTGGTGATAGCCGCCACGATGGTGGTGGGGCTGAACTTGTTGCCGGTGTCATTCTGAATGACGAGGACAGGGCGTGTGCCGTCCTGTTCGCTGCCCACAACGGGCGATAGGTCAGCGTAATAAATTTCGCCGCGCTTGACTTGTTTCATATTTCCCTCCGTAAGTAGAAGAGGGCAGGCAAAGAGCGCACTGCCCCCTTGTATCAATCGTTTTGCGTGTCCATATTTGTTCTCAACATCCCTGGACAGGGAGCGCACCTTCCGGCCTATGCCTACGAGATGCTTTGCATCTCGGCCTCATTGGAATCTCACCACCCCCAGGATCTCTGCGGGGCGCCCTCCTTTGCTGCGACGGGTCACGCTCGGCTTTAGGACTGGACGCAAGTATCATTATCCCTTCTGCCGGTCATCGCCGTCGGTAGGTGTGCATCCTGCCGTCTGAGCCTGGATGCGTATAGTTAACGCTATTACGTTAATTATTGGCGTCCGCTCATGTAGCTGCCGCTCCTCACGGCGGCAGAAGGAAAGTAAAAGGTGCGCTGGGTATTCGATTTTCAAAGAGCAGGGAGGGTATAAGAATGACCCCTCACTTTCCAAGCCGAAAAGATGAGGGGTCTATGCGCAAAAATTTTAAATTTTAATGAGAAATTTCAATTTCTCAACTATTTTGCTGATTTTGCGGCACACATTGGACTGGTTGATGCCTAGGATCTTGGCAAGATCAACTTGGGAAAACCCTTGTTGGAAATGCAGCCTTATCAGTTCCTGTTCATCTACTGGCAGTTGTAGGGCGGCCTTGCGGAGCTTGTCCAGCAAGACGTTCTTTTCCGCCTGTCCTGCCGTGTCTGCTACCGTGTCTACCAGGATATCCTCGCCGTTGAACTCGTCCGTAGTGAGCATATCGTAGGAGAAGTCGCCGTTGTCCCTGGAACGTTCGTTCAAATATTTCTGACGGCGCTTGTCCTTGTAAAATGCTTTGTACTCGTCCTCTGGCACCTCCATCAACATACCGTGCAGGGATATGAACCGTCTGCTTTGATATGTATCTCTCTGCTGGCAAAACTCAGCATAACTGAGCTCCAGGTAAGTTTTGCCGTCTAAGACGAACACTTTCTTTGGTGTATATTCCACCGTGATTCCTCCAATCAATCTGTTTTGGGTTGACAAAACGATTGATTGGGGGCGGGCCACGGCAACCTGTCGAAACAAGCAAGCCCACATTGCAGAAAGTACCCATCTGAAAAGACAGACCGATACCCTCCGCAATGTGGGCAGAAGAACAGAAACCTAAAAACCACTTGCTAAAAGTGAGTTTTAGAACACATAAACTGAGCCACAGCTCACTTACGTGGGTGCGGCTCATGAGTATCTACCTATTTAGGCGCTGTGGAAACAGTGCCTTTTTATATTTTGCGGACGTTTTTCTAAAAGCAATTTCTGGATTTGGACAAGCATTTGACGTTTCACACCTTTCTAACTGAGTTATAACTCAGTTGAAGTAAGCTATTAGGGTATTTATACGAAGGCTTGCATATACTAAAATAAAGCTGAGGTGAGACAAAGTGCAGAGTCCTGTTGATTCTTTTGGAGAGGCCGTGCGGGTAGAGCGGGCACGGCGAAGACTGACGCAAAGGCAGCTTGGGGAATTGCTGCACTTAAGCGAGCGGACAGTTATGTCTGTTGAGCTGGCGCGGACGAATTCCAGGCTTGAAACAGTTGCGATTCTTGCGCAAGGTTTGGATATAAGCCTGGACGCCATCGTGTTCCCGGATAAAAAGCGGGAATATTTACCCCAAAGTGTGGAAGACTTTTTTTCGGGGAAATCCGAAAGCGAAATTCAGAAGTACATTTCATTGTGCCAGTATGTTGAATCGATGATGGCGGAAGAAAAGGGTAAAAAATAGACAGAGCCAGTCAACTTGATCCGAAAATCAAGGCACTGGCTCTGCGCATAGGTAGAGATACGCTCTACTGCGTCTGGCTCTCGCTTTTATCTTCTTTTATTGTCCGCACGTTAAACCTCTTTGCATTAATAAGGCTTTCGCGTCTACACTTAGGGCAGTAAAGTGGAAAATTGTTCAGTACAGTATTCTCTCTAAGTTTTGTGTGAGTTTTCTTGCCACACTTCGGACATATCACCCAGTTGGATGTCTGCATTGTGCCATCTAACACCTCCAAATAATTTTTTGCTTATTCATCGATTTTCACCAACTGATACTCCCGGCTGCCCAGCCCAATCCCAGCGGCGTGTTCCAGAGTATGCAGCCCATTGCGGCTCTCTATGCGCCGGACAAGAGAAGCACCTTCGCTGTCTTTTTCGGCGTACACCAAGTCAACGCAAGCTTGGTCGAGAGCTACCGGATCAGTTGAAGCTAAGATGCCGACATCGTGCATATCCGGCTCGGCAGGGTTGCCGTCGCAGTCGCAGTCAACAGACAGGCGGTTCATCACGTTGATATAGACGATTTTTTCGCCATTATCCAGGTAATCAGAGACGGACTTCCCAGCCTCTGCCATGCTCTCCAGGAACGCATCCTGTTCGCTGCCCCACATACTGCCGCCTGTACCACCGCTGTGGATATGTGCCTTGCCCTGAGACGATGCCAATCCAATAGAGATGTTTTTTATAGCACCACCAAAACCTGCCATGGAGTGGCCCTTGAAGTGAGACAGTACCAGGTAGCTGTCATAATCATCAAAAGCCGCGCCCACATAGTTTTCGGTGAGCCTTGTGCCGCCAGTGACAGGCAGGGTCATGGAGCCGTTTTCATCCTGGATCTGGAAGTCTGCTATTGCCGTAAAGCCGTGGTCTTCCGCCACCTGGTAGTGCATAGCGGTCTGGGCGCGGGAACCGACATAGGCTGTGTTACATTCTACTATCGTGCCGTCAACCTCTTTGACCACATCGGCAATCAACTCGGGCCGCAGATAGTTGCTGGCAGGAGGTTCGCCGGTGGAGAGTTTCACGGCAACCTTGCCAGTGGGCATCCAGCCCAGTGCTTCATAGACTGCCATCATGCCTTCCGGACTGATATCTGTGGTCATGTAAACCAGCGGTTCTCCCGAGGGGCCGGGCGTTTCGGAGGGGGCCGGTGAGGGGGATTCGGATGGCACAGGGAAAGGAGACTGGGAGGGGCCAGGTGCTCCCGTGGTCAGATAATTGTGGAGGATGACCGCCACCTGGGCGCGGGTTGCCGTACCCTTGGGGTTGAAACGATTGTTTCCGACACCGCTGACGATGCTGTTAGCCCTGGCCCAATCAACGGCACTGCCCGCATATGTACTGATGCTGGATTCATCGGCAAAATCGGGCGCGGCAGCCGCAGGGCTGCCCTCACACCGCCAGAGTATGGTAACGATCTGCTCCCGTGTTACCGGGTCATTGGAACCAAACACTCGGTTGCCATAGCCGCTTATGTAGCCGTGGTCACTGGCCCATTTTGCGGCGTTGTTGTAATAGGCATCGGCGGGGACGTCGGAGAAATCTGCCAGGCCGGCCACTTCCGGACTGCCTGCCGAGCGGTACAAAACTGTTGCCAGCATAGCGCGGCTCATGGTCATGTTCGGCGAAAATGCGGTTGACGATGTGCCTGCCATGATATTGTTTTCCCTGCACCAGTTGACCTCTTCGGTGTACCATGTATTTGAAGGCACATCCGTAAACTCGGCGGATCCTGCCGCTAGGGTGGGTATCATCAGGCCGATAACCAGAGCGCACAGCAGCACTCCTGCTATGATTTTCTTTATCCTTTTCACACTTTCACTTCCTTTCAATTTCATACAATCAGGTTCACCGCCAAACCTGTCACCAGTGAAAACGCCATGACAAAAGCAATGTACAGCGCGAACTGCTTCACTCCCAGCACGATTTTTACCGCGCCCAGGTTCGTGATTTTCGTGGACGGCCCGGTAAGCATGAACGCGGCCGCGCTTCCCATAGACATTCCATCTGATAGCCAGGCTTTCAGTAAAGGAATTGTCCCACCCCCGCAGGCATAGAGCGGCACACCGATCGTTGCCGCTGTCAGCACCCCGAAGGCTTCGTTGCCGCCGAAAAGGGTAGTCATGGCTTCGCCGGGGACGTAGCGTTGGAACACCGCAGAGAGGACGATGCCAATCAGAAAGTACAGCCCGGTGGTCTTGACGTTGCGGCCCAAGTTCTTGAGAAAGCGTACGAACAGGTTAGGGTCGGTGTGGTGGCTTTTGGGGTTGGCAAAACCGGTAAAGTTAAAGAATTCCTTGTCTTTGTAGAAGGACCGTACCAGCAGCCCGGCAACTATCCCACACAAAAAGCAGGACACAATACGGACAACCAGAGCTGTTGGCCCCAGAGCCATGCTATAAATAATTAACTGTGGGTTGAGTAGGATAGAACTCATCATAAACGCTGCCAGCCAGTCATCGGATATGCCGTAGCGGGAAAAGCTGGCCGCAAGAGGTATCGTCCCATACATACACAGTGGCGAGGCGATGCCCAAAATGCTGGCGGGTACTACGCCGAACGCACCCAGCTTTTTATCTGTCAGGCCGCGCACGGCGTCGTGGATCTTCTCTTTGGCAAACACAGAGATCGCTGACCCCAGCACCATGCCCAGCACCCAGTACCAGAAAATCTGCCGGAGTTGCAGGTCAAAATAGTACCAAAGGTATATCAGTTCTCTTTGCAGGATCTCAATCAAACTTTACTCACCTCCATGGTATCATTGGGTCGATTTCTCTTGTAAAACAAAACAGAAATCATACTTTTCTTCCGGCGAAAATATCTCAAAATAAGTCTCTTCCAGCGGAATCCACATGGACTTAAAAGCCACCAATATCTCAGTGCCGCTCCGGGCCTCAATACGTCTAAGCTGTTCCTCCGGCTTCATATCCAGGAAAACGCGCACATCATAATAGTCCCAAAGCGCCGGGTGGCAGCTATAATTCTGTTCTACATTTACACCGAAAATGTAATTTCCACATCCCCCTCCCCCAGAATATCCTTAAGCTGCTGCTGGGTAACACCCTGCACCTTCCCCAGCCGGGTAAAATTCCAGGTATTCACATCATAGTAAACAGTGATGGAGTTGCCCTGATACAAAATGATATCCCCCGGCTCGGTGGTGATCTGCTGATTGTTCTCCGGCAGGCTGGTGGGCAGCGGACCGACCTTTTCAAAATTGCCATAATCGCTCATCTGCACGGTGACCGGCCCCTCTTGAAGCAACTCCGCAAAAGCCTGGGCGGAAGTATTGTCCGCCAGCTTCGCCGTCAAATTCTGTTCCCCAATCTGCAAGTTTATCATGTCGTTTTCCTCCTGTTCTTCTGTTGTAATCACGGATGTTTGCGATTTCTCCGGCTCATCGGAACCGGGCGCGATCTGCACGATCTTATTCCCCCAGCCCTCCAGCACCGGGTTTTCCTCCACCGCCCGGACAAAATCCTCCGTGGCGTCAAAATAGCCTACCGGGGTATATTCGCCGCTCACCTGGGCGTTGCCGTAAAACAGCACGATGCGGTTCGGCTCGGAGTAGTAGACCTCCCCGGCCTTTTCGCTGGCGATTTTCTCCGGATTTGAGGGGATCTCATAGCGGCTGGGGATATCGTAATACTGCATGACCTCGCTGTTTTCAAAGTCATCGTAGTGGTAGATGGGCAGCCGCCAGTCGGCAGTACCCACGTGCCGGGCGATGGCCGCGGCGGTGTCGTTGTCGTAGAGGTGCATGGTAAAGGGAGCGCCCTGGTCGCCAAAGCGGACGGTAAGCGTGGTGGCGCTTGCGGTTTCCGGGGCAGATTCTGGGGCGCTCTCTGGCTGGCTCTCCATGACGGAAGAATCCGGAACCGCTGTTGAAACCGGAGCAGAGCTTGTGTCCCCTGTTTGTGAACACCCTGCCGCAATTAAAGCACAGAGGGTCAGGCAAATAAAGACAAGAACTTTTTTCATGTTGATTTTCCTTTCCAATAAATTATTCGTTTATCAGGCTTGTTATGGCCACACGCTTGATTTTCCCCGCCGCCAGCCATGCAAACCCGGCGAACAGCAGGGTCACGGCCAGAACCGGCAGCAGGGTGCCGCCAAAGCTTACGCCGGAGGCAAAATTATTGATGCCCGCCAACTTCATCACTGCGGAGACAAGACGGTCGCTCAGCGCCGCCGAGAGTACCGTCCCTGCCAATGAGCCGATCAGCGCCGTCACCCCGAAACGTAGGGCAAAGGCCAGCCGCTGGACAGAATCGGCAAAGCCTATGGCTTTATAGATGGCAATGTCCCTCTGTTCTGCCGACAGGACGCGCCCGCCGGTCAGCACCGTGACCACAAGAATAAACACCGCTGTGGTAATGTACATCGCCGCCACCAGCGCCCGCATAGCCGCGATAATGCCGAACAGCCCCGGCCAGGTATTTTCGTGAACATGGACATCCCCGCCGAACCTTTCTTCCAGCGCTTGGGTGATGGCGGCTTTCTGGCTGGGGTCGCTGAGAAAATAGTGCCAGCACCAGATGCGCGGGTCGTCCCGGCCTATTTTCAGGTAGCCCGCTTGGCTCAGTCCCACATTCGCCCCCATATCGTTGGCACAGGAATAGATGCCGCTGACAGTGTACTCGCCGCCTGCCAGGTCGCCCCGGACAGTGACCATATCGCCGATATCCACGCCCAAATCGCTTGCCACAAACTCGGTCAGAACGATTTCGTTACCGCCCGTGCAGGCGCGGCCCTCCAAAATATGAAAGCGCTCCGGCTCCGAAATGGCGTTGGCAGTGTAGTCCACGCCATTTACGCTGACACTGGGCATGGCCAGCAGGTAAGTGTCGGTGATACCGCTGTACTGCTGCACAATATCTTCGACGCTGTCTATGGTGGATTCGCCGAACATCTGCACTCCCAGGTCATGGTCGGCAGGGTTGAAAGCGTCCATCATGCCCTTGCCATCCGGGCCGAGCCAGGCGTCCATGCGGCCAATCATGGCGGCGAAAAAGGAGAGCAGGGCCGCCACAGCCAGCGCACCCAGATACATTTTGCGTCCGGTCAAAAGCTGCCGGAGGGCCAGCCTCAAGGGGAGGGTTTTTTCAGTAATTTGCACGGCTGGCTTTCCGCTTGAGTCTGATGTTTCCATTTCCCCACGAATCGCCCTCATAGGGCTGACTTTTCCGATTTTCCCGGCCCGCCAGTAAATAAACCCGCCCAGCAGGAGCAGTATCCCGCCAAAGCTGACCGCCAGCCAGCTTACAGGGAGAACAGCAGGTATCTTCAAGCCGGTGGTAGTCACAGTGGCACTGCTGACCGCAGAGCTGATGGGGGCAGTCAGAATCAAACCCAGCGCTGATCCTGCCAAGACTGCCGCGCCGTATTGCGCCAGCAGTACTAGGCGTAGGTCTGTGGTGGTAAGTCCAACCGTTTTGAGGATGCCCATATTCTTGTACTCGGCGCGTATGTTGGCGGAAATGCTGTGCCCCGCCACCGCCAAAACCGCCATAAGCAGCACGGCGGCAAAGGCCAGGAACAGCGCGGAAAAGGCGTTTTGCAGCACCAGCATGAAACCGGAGATTGCTTCCCGGCTGTGAGTGAACTCCACAAAATTCGCAAGGCCGGTGTGCTCATTCAAAATGGCGTTCAGCTGGGCGGTGGGCAGATCATCCCAGGGGAAAATGTGGAGCATGGAGCCCTGGCGGGCCAGCGCATCAATGCCCGAACTTGCGATGGTATCCAGCGCAGCCTGATAGTCGCTCTCACAGACGAGAAAGCCCTTCATGCCGATCATGCTGCTTCCCATCACCGGGGCTTCAAAAAAGCCTGCTACCTTCAGAACCATATCCCGCCCGGAGCGGGCGATGGGGAAAGTGATCTCGTCTCCGATACCCAGCCCGAACATGGACACCAGCGAGGGGGAAACGTATACTTCTCCAGGCCGGATACTCTCGGGCGCGGGCTGATAGCCGGATAGATCGTCGGTGAAAAAACGGTAGCGTTCACGCTCCGGCTCATATAGGATGAGCTGCCCTTCGCTGTCTGATTCCTGCTCCAGGGCGGTGTAATTCGTGAATACTAACCGCTGGGTTTCCACTCTGTCTATCTCGTCCAGAGCGGTTATCTCTGCCGCCAGGCTTTCCGTATCTGCCCCGCCGGATATCCAGGCGGTCAACTCACCAAAGCCCGCCTGGGTCAATCCGGCTTCCTCATGGGCAGCGGCATTGGCCCACAGGGTCAGCACCGTGCCGGTGACGGCGGCAATCAATGCTATCAGCAGGAATATACCACAAAGTGTACCCTGGTGGCGTTTCAGCCCGGCACGTATCAGAATCTGTTTCTCCATGCTTACCACCCCAACTTCGAAAGCCAACTGCTGACTTGGTTTTCGCGTCCTTTTTCTTCTGTGCGGTAGCGGGGAAGCACTAATTCGTCCAAGATTTTCCCATCCTCCAAATAGAGCAGCCGGTTCCCGCGCAGCGCCGCCCGCAGGCCGTGGGTGACCATGAGGACGCTCTGTCCCTGGGCGTTCAATTCGGTCAGCAGGTTCATGACCTCCTGGCTGTTCGCTTTGTTCAGCGCCCCGGTGGGCTCGTCGGCAAAGAGCAGGGTGGGGCTGTTTATCATAGCCCGGGCTATGGCGGCCCGCTGGGCTTCGCCGCCGGAGACCTGGCTGGGCAGGCGGCTTTCCGCGTCCCCAACGTGCATCTGCTCCAGCAGGGCATGGGTGCGGGTGTTTACATCAGCAGATTTTCCTGCGTACCCGGCAACCGCCACATTCTCAAAGAGGGTCAGATTGCTTACCAGGTGGGTCTGCTGGAACACGAAGCCGAACTCCTTGGCCCGCAGCTCCGCCATCTTCTTCTCGCTCAGACCGGTAATGGGCTGATTCCTGAAGAACACTTCGCCGCCGGTCAGACTGTCCATACCGCTTAAGCAGTACAGCAGGGTAGATTTTCCAGCGCCGGAACTGCCCATGATTACGGTGAAATCTCCGGCGTAAATATCCACGTCGATTCCTTGCAAAACCGAAGTGCCGCCAAAATTTTTTGTCAGGCTCTTGCCCCTGAGAATCGTATCCTTCATCCTGCGACCCGCCACCTTTCTGCGTCTTTTTTCACGATAAGCTGTTTCTTGCCGGTGCGCGGGTCAGGGAGAATTTCCTCCACAAATGTCACCTGGAACCGAACATATTCCAGCCCCTTTTCTTCCAGAATCCCCCGCATCTGCGCGGTTAGTTCCGTTTGAATCACGCTTTCCGTCCCCTGAGAGGTTTTCTCCGCTATCATGACAAAGCTGTCCCTACTGGTCTGCAAGAACTGATAATCCCGCAGGCCTTCCACGCAGAAGCCCTCGATGGCGAGGGGATGGAGGAAATCCCGGTGGCCGAAGCCATCTTCAAACCAGAGCATATCCTCACAGCGGCCCAATAGCCCAACGGCGTGGGTGAAGGGGCTGCCTTTCACCCGTTCAGCCAATGTCAAAGAATCGGAAATCCTATAGCGAATAAGTGGCTGGGCAAAGTTATAGAGGCTGGTCAGATACATTTCGCCGTCTATTACCTCCACCACGTTCAGGTCGTCAAACAGGAGCATCCCGTTGCCATCGTCCACCCCCAGGGCCAGGGATTCGCTGGCGCCGTACACATTGATGACCGCCCCGCCCAGCACTTTCTCCAGATATCGGCGCAGGCCCGCGCCCAGAGGCTCTCCGCAGGAGATCACCCGCATGGCGGACAGTTTCACCCGGCCCTGCTCCACCAGTTCGCCTAAAATCTTGATTGCTGATGGGTAGCCGATGATGATGTCGGGCTTGAACTTGTTCAGCTCCGCCACCCACTGCTCCAAAGGCTGCTTGATGTCCAGGTGTATCTGAGCGGCCCCTACTCCATCGATGCCATCTCCAACCGCCATAGCCCCGCCGTAGCGCCCATCTGTGGCGGCAATATAGGCGATGCGCGGCCCTGCTCCCAGCAGTTTTATGATCTCTTTCATGGACATCCCCCACAGCGCTGCCCGGATGATGCCCAACAGCATAGTTCGCCATGCCGCCTCGCCATACACAAAATAGCCGGGCTTTCCGGTGCTGCCGGAGGAGTGAACCACATGGTACTTGCCTTTGTAAGCTCTCCTGTCGGCGGCGGTTTCGGCGTCAAAACGGCGCAGTTCGTCTTGGGTCAGGTCTGGGACGGTGATGAGCTGGTCAAAATTTTGCAGCAGCATTTGTTTGTCCATGACAGGGAACGCTGACAGTGGCGCAGTGCGGATATTACTCTCGTCAATTCCAGCCCTTACGAAAGCCCGGTGATAATAGCTTGAGTGCCGGAAAGCGTAGACCAGCATTTTCCGCAGCTTTTTGGCCTGGTACTTTTTCATCCGAGCCGGGGTCATGCGCTTGTGACGCTTTAATTTTGCCAATTCAATCAACAATTTCAATCTGCTCAATATACGCCCCCCTAATCTAGCTGAAAGGTATAATTTTCCGCATAATTTTCCCGATGATAGTACCGGGCGGTCAAATTCCCCAAATCAAAAACCACGCTCCACTCGGTGGACTCGAACTCGCCGAAATTATCTTTGCTGACACTGTTCAGCGCGTCACGAACTCCATCGGTGGTCATGGTATCGTAGGCGGCAAGTGTTTCCATCAAAATGTCGTACCGTTCGCGTGACTGGCTTGTACCGATACCATTCTTTTCCCCTTCTGCCAGGTAGAAATTGGTGACAACCGGGGTCTCTACGACCACCATCTCATTGTTGATGTATTCCACCACCACGCTGCGGCCCGTATTGTCGGCAATCGCAAGGTGCATCATGTAGCCCATGGAGGCGTGCATATCGTACTGGCCCAGCAAGTCGATCGTCTCGTCCACTGTGGCAGCTTTGTCCAGCAGCAGACGGATAGCGGTGGTGGTAGTCAGGCCCGGTTTGCCGGTATTTTGGCCGATAGTGTCGCTGTCCTGGATCATGTTGACGGACACCGCCAAGCCCTTTTCGTTCATGCCGTCCAGGGGCGCATATAAGCAGATAAGCGCTTGATACTTATACGGGAGTTGGGACAAGTCCACGCCGCTCATGGTGATGAAATCCGTGTTGACGGTGGAGATGGATTTGTACCCGATTTCCGGGGCGGAATGGACGATCATGGCGTTGCAGGGTTCCCAATCGAAGTTGCGGCCAAAGAGATAGCCGCCCTCAGTATTCTGAACAGAAATCGTACTGCACCCAAAGAGCAGGTCGCCCAAAGAGATATTCTCTTTCACCAGGGAGGTGAGGTATCCGGCAACCTCGCCGTCAGAGGCCGCGCCGCCTTGGGACAGAAACTCGTCAAAGCCGGAATCGCCCTCAAAGCGGATGGTGGAGAGGCCGTCCTCCAGCTGTGTGACTTCCGAGGCGGGGACAGTGATGGGTTCCGCTGCCGCAGAATCGCCGGAATCAGTTGGGACTAAACTGTTTTCAGATTGCGACGGTCTGCTTGCATTTGCGGAACAGGCGGCAAGCCCGAGAAGCAATGGTATCAAGAGAAATAATCGTAAAACTCGCATTCTGATTCTCCCTTCTCCGAAAGTTTGTAGATTCTGGCAACGGTATCCCGCGTGTGATCGTGGATCTCTTTTTCCAGGGTAAACCCAGCTTGCTGGAAAAGCTCCCCAAAAACCGGGTGATAGTACACGGCCCAAATATCCCGGTCACGTTTATTCTGACTTTCGATAAGCCGTTGTATCACCTTCTCGAATACTGGCTTTCCAAACGGATTGTAAAAGTAAAATACGTCGTAAGCGGCATAGCCGTCAAAGTCTGCGGCGTTTGCTTGGATACAGCCTACATTTAGCTGCAATTTGCGCATATTCTTACGGGCTATGTTCAATAGTCGTTCGTCCAAATCCAGGCCATCCATTTTTGCATACCCGAATTCTGCGGCTACCTTCATGCACATCCCCTTGCCGCAGCCCACATCCAGGAAAGCGGATTTGCTGGGTATTACCGGCACGGCTCCTAGTATGCGTTTCATATCATCCGCGTCGGTCATGCTGTAGCCGTGATATTCGGCTGTGTTCTTTTGCAAATCGCCCACATATACCATGCTGAAATCCAGACCACGCAGACGTTCACCGCAATAATTGATAAAAAATTTTGCCCATCTCTTTCCTCGAACAAAGAAATTGTAATTTCCCATAGATTCCTTTCCCTTTGTTATGTAAGTGAAAATGTAATCAGCACGCTTCCGTCGCCCAGTGCCTGCGCTAACCCTGTTGGATTTTCCAACCTACCCAATGGTGTGTAGCTATAAGAGGTCGTAAAATCTTTATAGAACAGCACCAGGCAGTTATTGCCATAGAGCATTAAATCTCCAGTATGAATACCCTCTGGGCGGGAGGCATTTGTCGGCAAAGCACGATCAAAATAGTGATATTTCTCATTGCCATTCAATTCCTGCATATTGAGCGACATAGGCAGCATGGCCACAAATGCCCTGGCAGTTTCGTTGTCATAAATCTCTCCATAGAAATTCTGGCCATTGACGGTGACTTGCAGTCGGTGTTCCTCTGGTACTGGGGTGGGTGCCGATGTAGGCGTAGGAGTTACCGGTGGGGTAGGCTGGCTGCCCGCTGTGTGCTGCGCAAACCGCATGAGCATAACCGCCACCTGCGCCCGGCTGGCGTCGCCTGTGGGCATGAGCCTGCCGGAATCCCCCTGCATAATGCTTGCGCCTACTGCCCACTGCATGGCTTGCCGGGCGTATCCCGCCACCCGGCTGCTGTCTGAAAAACCTGCCAAGTTGTCAGCAGCGGAGATGTCATAACCCTTGAAATTACTGTAGCGGTAGAGCATCACAGTCAAATCCTGCCGAGTGATATGGTTTTCCGAGCCGAACCGTCCGCAGCCTATGCCGCTGACTATCCCGTTCTCCGCCGCCCAAGCCACGGCCCGCTCATAGTAAGAGCCGCCCGGTACATCTGAAAAACCGTGGGCTTTAGCCGGGATGGGAGAGCCGTCCATCCGGTATAAAACCGTTGCCAGCATGGCGCGGGTCATGGGTGTGCCAGGAGAGAATTTACCGCCGCCGGTGCCGGACATCAAGCCGTTTTCAGAAACATACTCCACTGCCTGGGCGTACCAGGAGGATGGGCTGACATCTGCAAATGCCGCGGCAAAGGCAGTTGGCCCTAAGCCACATATTATGGTTAAAATCAGGATAAAGCTGACCAGCTTTTGAATGTGTCTTTTCATGCCGTTTCCTTTCCTTATTGAGATAAAATCGCACGGACAAATACCACCAAGCTGAACCCCAGCAGCACCACACCAAAGCACTTTTCTATCGTCCGCAGGCTGTATCTTTTCATTCGCTTTTTTATTGCGACAACCCCGGCAGATAGCGCTGTCCACCAGATATACGTCCCGGTAAACACCCCGGTTACCAACAGGAACCCATCTAGCGGAGCCATCCCACCGCCCAGCCCGAACCATGAGAACGTAAACAGGAACGTCAGTATCGCCGCCGGGTTGGTGATGCCCACCGCGAAGGAGGACAGGAACAGCTTTATCCTCTGTCCATTTGGGGTTTCAGGCGTGTCAGCGCGGTTCTTCTTCAACAACAGCCCCAGGCCCATCGTAAGGATGAGCGCCCCGCCCAGCAGGTTGATAATAGTCTGATGTGCCAGCAGAAAGTCGGAAATAAGCGAAAGCCCGAATGCTCCAACACAGGCGTATATGCAGTCTGCCACCGAAGAGCCCAGCCCGGTAAGCAGCCCGGCCCGCAGCCCGGAGCTGTACGCCTGTTGGGCGGTCATGGCACCCACAGCCCCGGCTGGTACGCCGAATAACAGGCCGATCAAAATACCGCGAAACAGGTAACCCATATCAGGCACAATGGCATTGGCACTGTACGATGATCTCCCCATGGGAGTCCTTATCGTCCCGAATGATCTTATCCACACAGGGCACATAGATGTGTCCTGACAGCGGGTTCTTGATGCTGACGATGGGTGCGGTCAGCGTGGCCTCCACCTCAGACTTCTCAAAGCTCAGGTCTGTGTCGATCATCTCGCAGTCAATGAGTTTCAGGCCCTTACAGTAGCAAAGGGGTTGGGTGCCGATAATTTTGCAGTTGATAAATGTGATATTTTCACTGTACCAAGCCAGGTACTCGCCCTTGACGGTGCTGTTGCGGACAGTGACGTTTTTCGCGTGCCAGAAAGCGTCTTTGGTGTCAAAATTGCAGTTGTCGAACTCGGAATTTTCGATGTACTGGAAGGAATATTTGCCCTTCAGCGTCACATTGTCAAACCGCAGATTGTCTGAGCGCATCATGAAATATTCGCCCTGCACGGTGGTGTCCAGCATTTCCATGCCGTGGACAGACCATCCGAACTCCGGGGATACCACATCACAGCCCCGCATTTTGATATTGGCACACTCCCGCAGGGCCTTGATGCCATAGAGCTTCGAGTGGGCAATTTCCATGTTCCGGGAGTACCAGATGGCGGCGCGGCACATCTCGGTCATTTCGGCATCGGTGATCTTCACACCGTCATCGTGCCAGAAGGGGTAGCGCAGGTTGAAGAAGCAGTTCTCCAACTCCACATTGCGGCTCTCTTTCAGGGCGCTTTCCCCATCGGCGGGACCGTCGAAACGGCAGCTTTTCAGCAGCAAGCCGTCGGAATTATAGAGGGCGCGTTCCATATCAAAGGTCTTGCTTTCAATGATTTCTTTCATGTCAGTATCTTCCTTTCTGAGTCAAATATTGTTTTTTCTGATTTGATAGAGTAGATAGTCCAGGCAGTCAATTCGTTTCTGCTCTCGGTGCATGGCGTCCAACAGTGACCGGCGGTGCTGGTTCAAAAGCCGCAGCCCGGCCTGCATCCTGTCCTGCTCCAAGTCGTGCATAAATTCCCGGATGCAGCCTTCCTCACAGCCAGCGTCCCGTAAGTTCTGTTCAATGGCCTCTTTCGTCTGATAGGCTCCCATTTTGCCCCCCCCTCGCTTTATGGGCCTTATTATAACCCCAAGAAATCGAAAAAGCTAATACTTTGATGCTATACTATGGTATGCTTGACAGCTATACCACTTTCTGCTATGATAAAATGCACACGGGGTATGCATTCCGCGTTTCTCCCCGAACCGTGAAACGGTTCGTTTTTCTCCGAAAAGTTCGGGAAAAACTCTTACAAATTAAACTAAAGGAGGAAACCTCAATGGAATTACGGGTTTTGCAATACTTTTTAGCCGTCACCCGGGAGCAGAACATCCTACGGGCGGCAGAGTCCCTGAACCTATCCCAGCCCACCCTTTCCCGGCAGATCCGGGACATGGAGGCAGAGCTGGGCAAGCAGCTTTTCATCCGGGGCAGCCGGAGCATCACCCTCACGGAAGAGGGCATGATTTTGCGCAAGCGGGCCGAGGAGATCATGGAGCTGGTGAAGAAGGCCGAGGACGAGATCGCCCTGGCAGAGGAACCTGTTTCGGGGAATATCACCGTAGGAGCCGGGGAGACCGACGGCCTGCGTGTGCTGGTGCGGGCAGTGCAGGCTTTGCGGGAGGAATGGCCTGATGTACATCTCCATGTGGTAAGCGGGGACAAGTGCGCCGTCATTGAGCAGCTGGACGGCGGGCTTATTGACTTCGGGGTTGTGTTCGGCGACTTTGATACGTCGAAATATGAATCTATCCAGATACCCTGTCCGGAGCATTACGGCGTACTCATGCGCCGGGACGACCCCTTGGCGGAGAAAAAGAGCATCGATCCCAAAGAGCTTTGGAATAAGCCCCTCATCCTCTCCCGGCAGGCCATGTGCGACCAGGATACGAAAGAGTGGCTGGGCCGCGACCAGAAGAAGCTGAACGTGGTGGGCACATTCAACCTGCTCTATAACGGTTCCCTGATGGTGGAGGAGGGCATGGGCTACGCGCTGTCCTTTGACAAGATCGTCAACACCAGCGGGGACAGCAAGCTGTGTTTCCGGCCGCTCTCTAAGCAGAACGAGTCGCCCATGTTTGTGCTGTGGAAGAAATATCAGGTGTTCACGAAAGCGGCGGAGAAGTTTTTGGTGAAGCTGCGGGAGTTGGAGGAATGAGACGGATTTTTACAGCGCTGACGGCACTCTGTCTGTTCAGTCTGGGCGGCTGCAGGGAGCCAAAAGCCCCGCCTGAACCTCTGCCGGAGTCCAGCCCAGCGCCTGTTTCTTCCACACAAATACCCGCTGTGATAGAGTCATCCGAGCCAGAAAAACCACAAATTGAAGGAGAATGCAAAATGGAAGTGTTGACATTTGAACGGGACGGCGAGAAAATCTATGGTGAACTGTACCTGCCAGCAGGCGAGGGGCCGTTTCCTGCCGTGATCATGGCCCACGGCTTCGGCGGGCATTGCGCCCACAACCGGCCCTATGCGGAGGTCTTTGCCCAAAACGGCATCGCCGCCTACATTTTTGATTTCATCGGCGGGGGCAATGAAATACAGAGCGACGGCGAGACCACAGAGATGTCTGTGCTCACTGAGGCGGCAGACATGGCGGTGGTGCTGGACGGTCTTGCGGCTCTTGACAAGGTAGACAGCGAAAACATCTTTCTCGCCGGGCAAAGCCAAGGCGGCTTTGTGGCGTCCTATGTGGCGGGCACCCAGCCGGAACGGGTGCGGGGGCTGGTGGCTATTTTCCCGGCCTATGTTTTGCAGGACGATGCGAGAAAGCGCATGGAGGGCCGGGAGCTGCCGGAGACCGAGGAATTTATGGGCTTGCTGCTGGGGCGTATCTATGCCGAGGACGCCATGTCCTTTGATATCTACGATGTAATAAAGAATTACCCCGGCCCAACGCTGCTCATCCACGGCACCGCCGACCAGCTGGTGCCCATCGACTATTCCCGCCGGGCGGTGGAGGTGTTCCCCTCGGCAGAGCTGGTGGAGATCGAGGGTGCGGGGCATGGATTTGGCCCACAGGATGAGGAAAAATCTGTCGGATTGGCGTTGGAATTTGTGAAAGACAATTTGAAATGAGCATAAAACAACCCGCCTGAGAAGTTCCTCAAGCGGGTTGGCTTTTTACTGGTTAAATTTGATGATCCAGCTGTACCGGCCGCTGCCAACTATCAGCGGCTCTATCCCCGGCAGGCATATCTCCGCACAGGTGTTCACAGGCACCTCCACGTTGACAAGGGCTTCCGCACCCACGATCTCCCACCGCACAGCCGCCTTTCCGTAGGGCGTTTCCTGGGCGGTTTCCGCCCAAGCCAGCCCGCAGTCCAGGGCCGGGGTCACGCGGAATTTCTTATAGCCCGACTCCACCATCTGCAAGCCGCCGATATGCCGGTACATCCAGTCCCCCACACAGCCGAAAGCATAGTGGTTGTAACTATACGTGCTGACTGTGCCGTCCTCGGCGATGGCTCCCCAGCTTTCCCACATAGTGGTGGCCCCCTTTTCCACCTCGTAGAGCCAGCTGGGGCAGGCTGTCTGGAACAGGAGCTTGTACGCCAAATCACGCATACCGTTGTCGCACAGCACGTCCATCAAAAACAGCACGCTGAGAAAGCCTGTGTCCAGGCAGTCATTATTTTTGTGGATGAGTTCCGCCAGGTGGGCGGCCATTTTGGGGCGGAGTTCCTCCGTCACCAGCCCCATGTGCAGGGCGATAACGTAGATGCCCTGGAAGTCCGCGTCCATCGTGCCGTCCTCATGGACGTATTCCTCAATGAACGCCCTCCGCACCTTTTCGCAGACCTCCCCATAGTGGGCGGCATCATCCTCTTTGCCGAGAATACGGGCAATCTCCGCCATGTTCCTGGCGCTGAACGCATAGTAGGCCGGGGCCACCACGCCCATAGTTGCCAGGGCCGTGTTGCCCATTGCCATGCCGTCCGGGTTGCCCAGCACCATGCTGGGGATGAGCCAGTCGCCAAAGTGGTAATCTGTATTCCACAGCCAGCGGCTCCGGGCCTTGCGGGTCTCGTCCCAGGTATCATACCCTTCCGGGTGGCTGTTTTTTGCACGGTTGTCGATGTAGGTAAGCCACTTGCCCATGGCCTCATAGTTTTCCTCCAGGATGCGCTTGTCGCCATAGGCTTTATAGGCGGCATAGGGCACCATCAGCACTGCGTCGCCCCAGCCACAGCTGGTGTCGGCCCCCAACTCGTCCCGGAGGAAGGTGGCGTAGGCTTTCAGATAGGGGACGATCATGGGCACTGCGCCGCTGTCCATCTGTTCGGCGCGGACATTGGCCATCCAGCCAGTGAGGAACGGCCCTGCCGCCCGGTTAAAGCACAGGGTGGGCGCATAGGCCATAACGTCCCCGGTCCAACCGGCCTTTTCCCGCTGGGGGCAGTCGGTGGGGATGGAGACCGTATTGCTGACTTGGCTCCACCAGATGTTGCTTTGCAGTTGGTTGAGGCGGGGGTCGGAGGTCTCAAAGGTACCCACATCCGGCATATCGCTTGCCAGCACTACGATCTGGAAATCCTCGGTGGTTGGCATACCCGGCCAGCCCTTCACCCGCACATAGCGGAAGCCATGATAGGTAAACGCCGGGCGATAGGTCTGCGTTCCCGCTCTGGTAATATAGGTGTCGGTCTGTTCCTTATTGGTGTTGAGGATGCTCTGGAAATAGTTGCCGTCCTTGCCCAGTACCTCGAAATGCTCCAGGGTGATTTTCAGCCCCGCCGGGGCGGTAACGGTCAGTTCGGTAACGCCTGCCAATGTCTGGCCCGCGTCTACGATGATATCGCCGTTGGGGGCGGCAAACACACGCTCCGGGTGGAATATTCTGACTGGGCGTACCGGAGGCATGGGCTGGCCCATGAGATGGCTTTTGTCGTAAGCTTTTTTGATAACAGGAGTCCAGCCGCTGTCGTCAAAGCCAGGGCAGTCCCAGCCTGCCTGCTCCAAATTGGCGTCGTACTTTTCGCCCACAAACAGGTCGGAGAACACGATAGGCCCGGTGGAGGACAAGCCGCTCTCGCCTGTGACGGTTTCCCTTGTCCCGTCCATGTACTCCATGTCCATATCCAGCAGCAGGGCGGTGGTGTCGCCGTACTGGCAGCAGTCGCCGGTGGTGCCCACCCGGCCTGCCCACCAGCCGTCCGCCAGCACCACGCCAAGGGCGTTTTCACCGCTCCGAAGCAAAGCTGTCACGTCATAGGTCTGGTAGTAGAGCAGCTTATGGTAAGCCGTGTTTTCCGGGGCCAGTTCCCGGTCGTCCGGGCGCTGGCCGTTGACAGTCAGCCTGTAGAGACCATGGGCCGTGGCGTAGACACGCGCCCGCTTGACAGCCTTGCCGATCGTGAAGGGGACGCGCACATACTGGGCGGGGCGGAATTCTTCAAAGGTACGGCTGCCGTCGGCGTTCCGGGCTGCCACGTCCTCTGCCTCCGCACCCTCCCGATTTGTGGCCATGCTGGATGGAGTAGGCTCCTGCACCGGCTCTACCCAGGAGGAGGCGAAGGGCACACCTATGCGCCCGGTCTCATAATGGCTCTCGATTTGAGCCATGCGGCCATAATTATCGGTAACTTCAACTCTCACCTGATAGCGGGTCATGGGCCGGGCCGTAAATCCGGGCACGGTGACTTCAACACTCTGGGCGCTTTCCACCTTGCCGGTGTCGGCAGTTTCGCCATCTGACGTAATACTCAGACGATAAGCAGCCTGCACCGTGTTGCGTCTGTCACTGTGAAGTTTCCAGCCAAACCGGGGCTGGGGCACGTCCATGCCTAAAGGCTCGGGCTGATGTTCTACCACCAGGTCAGTAAGCCACAGGCGGTCTGCTTTGTACATACGTGGGCCTCCTTTGTTGAAAAATCCTTGTATTTGCTAAAAGTATAGCATGGGAGGGAACCCATGTCAAATGCCAAATAAGTAGAGAAATGTATGCTTTTCAGGTATATCATGCTATGCCTACAAAGTCTTTGATTTCTCCTTCGCCACCTGCTACAATAGAGAAAACCGAAGGAGGAAAGCCTATGGAAATTTTGATTCTGAACGGCAGCCCGCGGCCCAAGGGCAACACCGCGGCTATGGTTGCCGCCTACGCCGAGGGAGCCCGGGAGGCAGGCCACAAGGTCACCGTTATCGACGTATGCAAAAAGAAAATCGCCGGGTGCCTGGCCTGCGAATACTGCCACACCAAAGGGGACGGCAAGTGCGTCCAGCAGGATGATATGCAGGAGGTTTACCCTCCGCTGGAGGAGGCTGAGATGATCGTGCTGGCCTCGCCCATCTATTACCATAGCTTTACTGGGCAGCTCCAGTGTGCCATTAACCGCATTTACGCACTGGATAAACCCAAGAACCTCAAAAAAGCGGCGTTGATCCTCAGCTCCGGCAGCAACCATGTGTACTGCGGCGCGTTCTATGAGTACCAGCAGTCTTTCCTCAACGATCTGCACCTGGAGGATATGGGTATCTTCACTGCCTACGGGAAAGAGAACAAGTCCGATGAAAAACTGGCAGAGTTGCGGGAAGCCGGACGGAAACTGCAATAAACAGGAGGTTTTTAAGTGGATTACAGAAAATTGCCTCACGGCAACGAACAAATTAGCGTCATCGGCCTGGGCAGCGGCAGCCTGCCCGAGGACATCGACAAGGCGGCAGAAATCGTCAGCGCCGCCATCGACAGCGGCATCAATTTCTTTGATTTGGCCCCGTCTTACCAGCCGCCGTTCTACGCTTTCGCCAAAGCCTTTGCCGGGCGGCGTGACAAGGTGCTGACCCAGATGCACTTTGGCGCGGTATACAAGGACGGCAAGTATGGCTGGACGCAGGACTTGGACAAGATTAAGGAGCAGATTGCCTGGAACTTTGAAACCATTGGCACGGACTACACCGACTTCGGGTTCCTGCACTGCATTGACACCCATGAGGACCTGGACAAGGCCCTGCCCCCCGGCGGGGTGTGGGAGTACATGAAGTCCCTGAAAGCGGAGGGCAAAATTCGCCATTTGGGATTTTCCTCCCATGAGCCGGGAATCGCCCGCCGTCTGCTGGAAACAGGTCTCGTTGACTTGTTCATGTTCAGCATCAACCCGGCCTATGACTACCAGAAAGGCGAGTATGCCAAGGGCGAAGTCGCCGAGCGCCTGGAGCTCTACCGGGACTGCGAGAAGGCTAGCGTGGGTATCTCTGTGATGAAGCCTTTTGCAGGCGGGCAGCTGTTGGACGAAAAAACTTCTCTCTTTGGCCGGACGCTCACCCATACCCAGTGCATCCAGTATGCCCTGGACCGCCCCGCTGTGCTGACAGTGCTGCCCGGCGTGCGCAGCGTGGAGGATTTGCAGGTGGCGCTGAAGTATGTTGATTCTACCTCCGAAGAGCGGGATTACTCCGTCATCGGTGAGTTCACGCCCAAGAGTGCCGAGGGTATCTGCGTCTACTGCAACCACTGCCAGCCCTGTCCCAAGGGCTTGAATGTGGGGCTTATCAACAAATATTACGACCTGGCTCTGGCTGGTGACGAGCTGGCAAAGGGCCACTATGAGAAGCTGCCCCTCCATGCCAGCGACTGCGTAAAGTGCGGACACTGTGAGAGCCGGTGCCCCTTCCATGTGAAGCAGGAGGCGAGGATGGAGGGAATTGCCGGATATTTTGGGAAATAAGCCTTGACATGGAGTAGGCTCTAATTTGTATAATTGAGAAAATTTGGAAAGGAAGTACACACTATGAAAAATTTTGGCTTCGGCCTGATGCGCCTGCCCACCACCGACCCGGCCAATGCCGCTGCTATTGACGTGGAGCAGGTCAAGAAGATGGTAGACCTTTTCATCGAAAAAGGCTTCACCTACTTCGACACCGCCTGGATGTACTGCGGCTTCCAGAGCGAGCCCACGGTAAAGGAGGTCCTCACCAGCCGCCACCCCAGAAACAAGTTCACTCTGGCGACAAAGCTGAACGCCGCCTTTTTTGATTCCCTGGAGGGCAGGGACGAGGTTTTCAACCAGCAGCTGGAAAAGACCGGTGCGGGCTATTTCGACTATTACCTGCTCCACGGCATCGACGGAAATTCCTATCCCAAATTCGAGAAGTTCGACTGCTTTCACTGGATGATGGAGAAAAAGGCCCAGGGCCTGATAAAAAGCCCCGGCTTCTCCTTCCATGGCGACGCCCCGCTGCTGGACGAGATTCTGACCAAGCACCCGGAGATGGAGTTTGTACAGCTGCAGATCAACTACCTGGACTGGGACAGCCAGTGGATTCAGTCCAGGGCCTGCTATGAGGTGGCGGTCAAGCACAATAAGCCTGTCATCGTTATGGAGCCGGTCAAGGGCGGCACGCTGGCAAGGGTTCCGGAGGACGTAGAGAGGCTCTTTAAGGAGTACGCGCCTGACGCGTCGCCCGCGTCCTGGGCCGTGCGGTTTGCCGCCAGCCTGCCCGGTGTGATGATGGTGCTTTCCGGCATGAGCAATCTCCAGCAGATGGAGGATAATCTCAGCTTTATGGAGAACTTCCAGCCGCTGACCGGGGAGGAGAAGGCCATGGTGTTCAAGGCGGCAGACATCATAAACAGCCAGATTGCCGTGCCCTGCACCGGATGCTCCTACTGCACAGAGGGCTGTCCCCAGAAGATCGCCATCCCCCAGTATTTCTCCTTGTACAACGAGGATATGCGGGAGCACCTGGAGGAGAAGGGCTGGACGGTAAATTTCAGCAACTATGCCAACCTGACGGAGAAATTCGGCAAGGCGGCAGACTGCGTAGCCTGCGGTCAGTGCGAGGAGATGTGCCCCCAGCACCTGCCAATCATCGAAAAGTTGAAAGAAGTTTCGGCGCATTTTGACCACTGAAAGCCATGTATTCAACGGGGCGGAACAGGCGGACCATACCTGTCCCGCTCTATTTTTCAAGATAAGGAGGTTCAGCTATGAACCAGCCCTCTGCGGCAAAAGAAAACCCCATGGGATACGCCCCCATGGCCAAACTTATCCTGACCACGGGCATCCCACTAATGCTCAGCCTGCTCATCAATTCCCTCTACAATTTCGTGGATTCTGTTTTCGTTTCCCGGGTGTCCGAGGATGCGTTGACCGCCCTCTCTCTGGCGGCGCCCATCCAAACGCTGGTGTCAGCCCTGGGGCTGGGGAACGCGGTAGGATTAAACGCCGTTATCTCCAAAGCCCTGGGCGAACGCCGTCCGGAAAAGGTACGCAGGGCCGCAGACGCCGCTATTTTCATTGCGCTGTGTTCCTGGGGCGTGATCGTGGTGATGTGTCTGGCGCTGGTGGGGCCTTACTTCGAATGGCAGTCCGGCGGCAACGAGGCCATTGCGAAATATGGGAGGGACTACCTGACCATCTGTATGCTGTTCTCCTTCGGGCAGATGGGCCAGTGGGTATTTGACCGGTACGTCATTGCCAGCGGGCGTTCCAGCCTGTTCCTGTTCACCCTTTCGGCGGCGTCCGTCACCAACCTGATTCTGGACCCCATCTTTATCTTTGGTTATTTCGGCCTGCCGCGGATGGAGACCATGGGGGCGGCCATCGCCACCGTGATAGGCCAGTGCATGGGGATGCTGGCGGGGATTTTCATCAACCGCCGGTGGAACCCGGAAATACCCTTTGGTTTCACTTTGCGCCCGGATTTTGGCAGCGTGAAAGCCATCTTGAAGGTGGGGGTACCATCTACCTTGGTGCAGGTACTGACCTCCTTCGTCAGCATGGTGATGAACACGATCTTGCTGGGGTTTTCCTCCACGGCAGTGGCGGTATACGGCGTGTGCATACGCATTTTCGGCATATCGACTGTGGGGGTGCATGGCATCGACAACGGCCTGATCCCCATCGTGGCCTACAATTATGGCGCGGGCAAAAAAGAGCGCATCTCCCAGGCGGTAAAGTGGGCGATGATCTACTCCGCGTTATTCTTTCTGTTGTTCTTTGCGGTGCTGGAAATTGCCCCCGCGCTGGTACTGCAAATTTTTGAAACCTCTGAGCATATGCGCCAGATTGCCGTGCCTGCCCTGCGCATTCTGACCGTGTCCTGGCTGGTATCGATCCCAAGCCTGGTGCTGGCGGCGTCCTTCCAGGGATTCTCCCTGGGTACTTACAGTATGGTGCTGACCATGACCCGGCAGGCCATACTGCCAGTAGCCTTCGCGCTGATTTTACAGCTTTTCGGCAGCTTGAATCTGATCTGGCTCGGGTTCATCCTGGCGGAATTAGCGGGGATTCCCTTGGCGCTGGTTTTGTGGAAAAAAGCCTGGCGTGGAGTATTTTAGGTGAGAACAGAAAGAAGCTGGCGGTTAAAAGATTTCATAACCGCCAGCTTCTTTCTTTTTGCCTCTTTATCCCCGTTTCTTCCAGTACACCCCATGGAACAAGCACCCCATCAAAGTAGACGCCCCCGCCAGCGCGTAGGTCAGCACATACCCCGCCCCGGCGGAGACCGCGCCCCAAATGGCCGCGCCTGCGCCGTTGCCGATGTCGCCCATGAGCATAAAGGCAGTGCTGGCCAGGCCCCGGCGCTCGTTGGGCACGGCAAGCATGACTTCCACCTGCAAGAGCTGGGTGACCGCCGTGATGCCCACACCCACCAGCACGGCGGAAATCATCATCATCGCCAGATTATAGGCAAAAGCGATAAGTCCGGTGCCAAGCCCGCACAGGATAATACCTGTCAGTATGCAGGTGCGCTTGGGCACATTGGCAATCACCCGGCCCACGGTCAGGCGGGCAGCGATGACCGCCAGGTTGTTCACCAGAAAATAGAGACTGATTTGTTCAATGCCTCTCTCCAGGCCGCAGGGGGTGAGGAAGCTCATGATGGAGGAATTGCCTATGTAAATGAACAGGCTTATCATGGAGGGCAGCAGCACCAAGGTCAGGAAAACCTTATCCAAGCGCAGGCCAATTTTGGGCTTGGATTCGCCCTTCTCGGGCTGAACGGGGCGCTGGTAGTGTTCTTTGATGGGCAGGGTCAGAGCGAAGGAGAGAACCCCCATCACCACCGCCGACCAGAACATGGCCTCCGGGCCGAGGTTGTTATAAATCGCAAGGCCGATTGTAGGCGTCACCGCAAACACCAGGGAGCTGCTGATGCCGAAGAATCCCATGGCGTCCACCAGCAGATCCTCCGGGGAGATGTCGGCTATCATGGTGGGCGGCACCGGGAAGAAGATGCCCTGGGTAAAGCCGTGGATTACCCGCAGGGCGAACAGGACGTTCAAATCTTTAGTGAAGCAGAAGGCCAGGGCGTTCAGCGCGTAAAGCCCGCTGCCAAGGACCAGCAGCTTCTTGCGGCCAATCTTGTCGATAAGCGGCGCGACAATCACACGAGTCACCATGCCCAGCAGGGTCAGTCCGGTCATCATCATGCCGGTCAGGGCGTTGGTGCCGCCCAGGTCCAGCACATAGACCGGCAGAAGCGAAATGAAGACGCTGTTGGTGTAGGATGCAATGGAGCAGACCAGCAGCACCAGAATAAAATCTCGGTTCCACAAGCGCCGGGAAAACATTTTTGCGAACATAATTATGTATCCATCCTTTCCAATCCGCTGTTTTCCTCATTATAACAACAGAATTGGGGGGAATTCAAATACTTAGTTTCTATAGCATGGTATGCCTCAAGAGTATAGGAAGATTTTGAAAAAAACCTTGACATGGAGCGGGCTTCATGTGTTATGATGCAGGCGGAACTCATCTACTCAAAAGGAGCCGCTTATGAAAGTGTTATTTATTGGCAACAGCCACACCTTTGTCCACTATGTGCCCGCCAGGGTCAAGACGTTCTGTGAAAGCCACGACCATCCCATCGAACCGGTGATGCTCACCCACCCCGGCATAGGCCTGGACTGGCACTTGGGACAGTCCCAGACCTACTTTAACCTCAAGTGCGGCGGTTATGACGCTGTTATTTTACAACACAACGCCCATCCGTTTCCCGGAAAAGATTCCCTGTTGGAAACCGGTGAGAAAATGGCTGCGTTGGTGCCGGAAGGTACAAAAATTTACCTGTACATGACCTGGAGTGAGAAGAATAACCCCCAGGGCCAGGCAGTTATGCGCAAGGCTTACGAGGCCCTGGCAGAGAAAATTGGCGCGGCTGTCTGTCCTGTGGGGAGCATCTGGTGGCAGGTGGTAAGCGCCCATCCGGAAGAAGAACTTTACTTTGCCGATGGTGAACACAGCTCTGTATTGGGAGCTTCCCTCTCAGCGGCGGTGATTGGGCGCACTCTGCTGGGGATGGAGGTCACGCCTGAAACTTGCTATGCGGACGCGAAGGAGCTTGAAAGATTGGAGTTGGATTCCCGGATGATCGACCTGGTCGTACGGAATGGAAAGTTGGAGATGGCATGAGCAGAGTCATCTTGTGAGCTTTCCTATTCTTTCTGCTGTATTTCATTCTTCAATTGGATAGTTCCCTACACCCGCCATGATGACAGGAGCCACCTGCCACCGAGAGAGCGCAAAGGTTCCCTGGCGGCAGGTGTTTTCTGTCATATTTTCTTTAGACGAAAAAGCAAACTGC